>NZ_JBAMDH010000029.1:0-82865 GCF_036961685.1 Massilia sp. DD77 | reverse complement strand
AGTTAAAATTTGCTCCTGGCAGCACAAATATTGCTAATTCTGCTACAAACCCTCTGCAAAGGCAGAGGTATCGCTTATCCCGGACAGCAGTGCGCGAAGGCGGGGATCCAAGTTTAGCGTCTCGACAGCCCAAGCAAACTTGGGTCCCCGCCTTCGCGGGGATGACGGTTTGTGGGCTAACTAAGCCCTGCGAACTGGGCCAGAATGACTACAGGAATGGCCCCGGAAAGCGATTCCGGCGCCGGTAGCGGGTGATACAATGACACGCTTTTTGTGTAGAACAAATGCCCCTACATACCTTTTGATAGGCAGCTAATAATATGACCGAATTCACACCTCTCCGCCACATCCCGCACGCCAGCGTGTTCCGCAAAGGCGACGTGTTCGTCCTGTTCGGCGAACTGTTCGGCCGCGGCTATGTGAACGGCCTGATCGACGAGGCCCGCGCGGCCGGCATGACCATTGTCGGCATCACCGTGGGCCGCCGCGACGAGTCCGGCGCCCTGCGCGCGCTGACTGCGGAAGAACACGCCGAGGCGGAAGAGAAGCTGGGCGGCCGCATCATCAACGTGCCGCTGATGGCCGGTTTCGACATGGATGCGCCTGAAGGCGAGCAGAACCCGACCGAAATGCTGTCGGGGATCACCCTGAAGAACTGGCAGGAAGAAAAGCTGGACTGGGCCAAGATCGAGCGCTGCCGCGAAGCCGGCGTGCGCCGCTTCACCACGTCGGCCGCCGCCGTCATGGGCGAGATCGACAAGCTGGTCCCGCAAGGCGCCAATGTCTTCTTCGCCCACACCATGGCCGGCGGCATCCCGAAGATCAAGGCCTTCCTGGCCATCGCCAACCGCATCTACAAGGGCCGCGGCGAGCGCTTCATGTCCTCGCGCGCCCTGCTCGACAGCGACCTGGGCAAGCTGATCCTGATGAACTTCGACGAGGTCACCGCCAACACGCTCAAGTACCTGATCGATGCCTCCAGCAAGATCCGCGAACGCGTGACCGCGGCCGGCGGCGAAGTGCGCTACACCGCCTATGGCTACCACGGCACCGAGGTCCTGATCGGCGGCGAGTACGTCTGGCAGACCTACACCAACTACACCCAGGGCTACGCCAAGATGCGCCTGGAGTCGGTGGCCGAGGCGGCCTGGAAGCAAGGCGTCTGGGCGACCGTGTTCAACTGCCCGGAAATCCGCACCAATTCGTCCGACATCTTCGTCGGCGTCGAACTCCCGCTGATCCCGCTGCTGAAGGCGCTCAAGCGCGAAGGCGGCGGCGCATGGGCCGACGAGCAATGGCGCATCTGCCAGGACCTGCTGAACGAGGGCGTCTCGCTGCAGAGCGTGCTGGACAAGCTGGAAGGCTATAACCAGGACGCGACCAGCGCCCACTTCCGCAACTTCGAAGCCTGGCCGATGGACAACACCCCGGAACTGGCGGACGTCATGATCGGCACCTCGGACGAGATCACCTCGCTGCACAAGGACCGCAAGGCCCTGATCACCGACCACCTCTCCAGCTTGGTGCTGGAAGGCGCCGGTCCGCTGATGTTCCATGGCGCGGCCGAGAAAATCGCCCCGGTGCTGTGGCTCAGCCACGACATCATCGCCCGCCAGCTGAACGAGCTGCACAAATAAGCTTGACGCGGGACGCGCGGGGCAGAAGAATCTGCCCCGTCTCCCGCTTACTTCTTTAAAGAATCATGATCTTCAAGAAACAACACTCGATGTACGAATCCGAGCACACCAAATTCATCAAGGAACTGAAGGGCCAGCTGCCGGGCATGGAAGAACGCCAGCAGGCGGGCCGCGCCCTGCTCTGGGACAAGGCTCCGCTGTCGCTGGACGAACAGGCGCGCATCAAGGAATCGCGCCTGCGCCAGAACGCCTACCCCTACCAGGCCAAGGTCTGAGCTAGAAGGCGCCCATGCTGCCCGACCAGGCCGCGCAGGAGCCGGCCGAACCGATGCCGGCATCCGGGGCGCCGCCTCTTCCAGCTGGTGACACGGCGGACGCCGCCGGCGCCATCGCGCGCCTGTACGGCGAGCCGCTGACGCGCCTGCCGAACGACCTGTACATCCCGCCGGATGCGCTCGAGATCTTTCTCGACGCCTTCGAAGGTCCGCTCGACCTGCTGCTCTACCTGATCCGCAAGCAGAACTTCAACATCCTCGATATCCCGATGGCGCAGGTGACCCTGCAATACCTGGAATACGTCGAGCAGATCCGCCAGCACAACCTGGAGCTGGCGGCCGAATACCTGCTGATGGCCGCGATGCTCATCGAGATCAAGTCGCGCATGCTGCTGCCGCGGCGCCAGGACGACCTGGTCGAGGACGTGGGCGATCCGCGCGCCGAACTGGTGCGCCGCTTGCTGGACTACGAGCAGATCAAGGGCGCCGCCGTCCAGCTGGGCCAGCTGCCCCAGGAAGGCCGCGACTTCCTGCGCCCCGCCCTGTTCGTCGAACAAGGCCTGGCGCCCGCCTGGCCGGAGGTCGATCCCTGGGACCTGCAGCGCGCCTGGCTCGACGTCCTGCGCCGCGCCAAGCTGACCCAGCATCACCGGATCAGCCGCCAGGAGCTGTCGGTGCGCGAGCACATGTCGGCCATCCTGCGCACCCTGCAGTCGCAGCGCTTCGTCGAGTTCGGCGAGCTGTTCGCGGGCCAGCACGGGGTTCCCATCGTGGTAGTACACTTTGTGGCCATGCTCGAACTGGCGAAAGAAACCCTCATCGAAATCACCCAGGCCGAGCCCTTTGCGCCCATCTATGTGCGCCTGGCCTATTCGCCGGCCTGAGGCCGGCATTCACCTTCCTGTCAGCCCATGAAAATCATTTCCTCCATTGACGAATTGCGCGACCAGTTGCGCGGCCAGCTGCGCACCGCTTTCGTGCCGACGATGGGCAACCTGCACGAGGGCCACCTGTCCCTGATGCGCCTGGCGCGCCGCCACGGCGACCCGGTGGTGGCCTCGATCTTCGTGAACCGCCTCCAGTTCGGCCCGAACGAGGATTTCGACAAATACCCGCGCACCTTCCAGGACGACGTCGCCAAGCTCGAAAAGGAAGGCGTCTACGTGCTGTTCGCGCCGACCGAGAAGGACATGTATCCGGAGCCCCAGGAATACCGCGTCCGCCCGCCTGACGGCCTGGGCAACACCCTGGAAGGCGAATTCCGCCCCGGCTTCTTCGAAGGCGTGTGCACGGTCGTGACCAAGCTGTTCTCCTGCGTGCAGCCGCGCGTGGCCGTGTTCGGCAAGAAGGATTACCAGCAGCTGATGATCGTGCGTAACATGGCGCGCCAGTTCGCCCTGCCGACCGAGATCATCGGCGCCGAGACCTTCCGCGCCGAGGACGGCCTGGCCCTGTCCTCGCGCAACGGCTACCTGTCGGCAAGCGAGCGCGCCGAAGCGCCGGTCCTGTACCGCCACCTGAACGCCGTGGCCGAGGCCGTGCGCGGCGGCGAGCACGACGTGGCGGCCGTGGAAGCGCGGGCCATGGCCGAACTGGCCGGACGCGGCTGGCAACCGGACTACGTCTCGGTCCGCAAGCGCATCGACCTGCAGGCCCCGAGCGCCGCCGACATGGAGCGCGGCGAACCCCTGGTGGTGCTGGCCGCCGCCAAGCTGGGCAGCACGCGCCTGATCGACAACCTCGAGATCTGACGCTGTTGTTTTGTTGAGTGATAGTAAAACAACACTGAAGCTTGCGAAATTGCAACATGAAGTGAACGGGCGTATATTAGTAGTTTCACTTACTGCTCACGCCCCAGGATCCGCCGTGAACGACACTGTCATCGCCATCGCCCGCAAGGGCCCACCGAAACCCGCCGACGCCGTCGCCCGCATCGGCGGCAACCTCGAGCCGCACGAAATGCGCGACCCGTTCGACATCGGGGAAGCGCTGACCACCCTGGCGGAGCGCGGCGACGCCGTCACCGTGTTCCCGTCCGGCCACCTGGAGCCCCTGCTGGCCCGGATCGAATCGGTGGACCCGGAGCTGCCGCATTTCGTGCTGGACTTCACCGGCAGCGAGATGCCGCCGCCGGGCAAGCTGATCTTCGTGGCCTCGATCGGCGGCAACGCCAAGCTGCAGTTCGAGCTGGAGGGCGAATGGCCGGCGCTGGACGGACGGCCGATGATGGTGCACGCCGAGTTCCCGGAAAGCTGCCTGGTGCTCAACCGCCGCGCCGCCCGCCGCATCGAGACCCCGGTGGGCGTGAACTACACCGCCAGTTTCGCGCTGCAGGGACGACAGTACGAGCTGCCCCTGTACGACTTCTCGCAAAGCGGCGTCGGCCTGCGCGCGACGCCGGACCAGTGCTTCGGGCTAACGGTGGGAAAGAAAATCAACGGCGCCCGGCTGGAGCTGGGACCGGCGCTGACCCTGATCGCCGACCTGGAAGTGCGGCTGCTGCGGCCGTTCAAGACCTTCCTGCTGGGCGAGCAGGTGCAGGTGGGCTGCAGTTTTGCGAGTATCTCGATGCAGATGCAGCAGACGCTGGAGCGCTTCGTGACCAGCGGGGTGCCGGAGCGGAGGGCGGCGCGCTAGGCGCTGTCGATTTAGCTGAGAAACTTGGGCGGAACAATGCCAATGGCATTGTTTCGGCCTTCGCGGGGATGACGTTTACAAGCTAACGAATACCGCTGCGCTGGCTATGCCCTGCTGCCTCAACCCGTCATCCCCGCGAAGGCGGGGACCCAAGTTTGCCGGCGAACCTACACCGCCACACTCTGCGCCCACGCCAGCGCCGACAAATGCGCCTTGTTGACCTCGAGCGGACTGATATCCAGCGAAGCTGCCAGCGAGGCCACCAGGTTGGAATTCAGTTCGCAGGCCTCCGCCAGCGCCAGGAAAGGCCCATACTTGCCTTCACGCTTGAGCAGGGCCACCACCACCTCGTCCGGCAGCGGAATCGTCTCCAGCACCTCCTGCATCGGCAGCCCGAGCAGGCGGTCCAGCAGCGAGAACATGCCCGCCACGAACAGATTCTCCCCTTCCCCGCGTCCCAGCCGGATCTCGCCCAGCAGCTCGGCCAGGCGGCCGCGCACGACGGCGGTTTCCATCAGCACCGGCGAATAGCCGCTCTGGCTGGCCGTGGCCAGCAGCAGCACCAGCCAGCGGTACAGGGGCGCATAGCCCATCAGCGCGATCGCCTGGCGCAGGGAATTCACCTCGCGCCCGGCGCCGAAGCCGGCGGAATTGATGAAACGGAGCAGCTTGTAGGTCAGCGCCGGATCGCGCTTGAGCACATCCTCGATCTTGGGCACGTCCTCGTTGTTCTGCACCATTTGCATCAGCTGCAGGATGGTGCCCTGGGTCGGGTTCATGCCCTTGACCGGGTTGCCCGGGCGCGGGGTCAGGTGCAGCTTGCCGACGAAGGCGTCCAGGCCGAGCGCGGCGCAGGCGTCGAAGTCGGCCCAGGTGGCCACCGGGCGGCCCACCATGCGTACCGCCGAGTGCTTGGCGGCGGCATAGGTACGCGCCTGCTCTGCCACGTCGAGGCCGGTGAAGCGCACCTCGACATACGAGGCATAGGGAGACAGGTTGCGCGCCAGGATGTTCATGTCGGCGCCGCGGATCGAGATCCCGACCCCGCCCGCGCGCACCGCCTGCACGGCGGCGCGCACGCCGGTGTCGGTCAGCTGGCGGATGTTCAGGGACAATACCGTCTTCTCGGGCGGCAGCGCATGCAGGGCGTCGGTCGACAGCATCGCCGGCACCGCGTCGAGGAAGAGCAACTTGTCGCGCAGCAGCCAGCCGAGTTCCTCGTGCTGGACATGCTCGGCCACGAAGCCGACCAGGTCTTCCAGCTGCTGGTCGGTCACGGCCTGGCCGGCTTGCTGCTGCCACGAGAGTTCGTAGCCGATGACCCGCTGCTTGGCATCGAGCAGCGGTTCACGAACGATGAAGTTAGTTTGATGCATGGTGCGCCGTGGTGGGGTCAACCCGTGGAGTGCAACCTACGTGAAACGCGTTGCGCGGCGCGCGCTCAGAATCCGAGACTGTCGAGCAGGTCGTCGACCTGGCCCTGGTCGGCCACGACTTCGCTGCGGCCTTCCGGGTTGATCTGCGGGCCGTTCAGCAGGCCGTTGTCGAGCTCGCGCTTGATTTCGCTGGGGGCGAAGTCGATCAGCACCTGCACCAGCTGCTTCTCGAGATTCTGGGCGATGCCCGTGATGCGGCCGATCACCTGGCCGGTCAGGTCCTGGAAGTCCTGGGCCATCATGATGTTCATCAGCTCGCCGCGCGTGGCGGCGGCGCCCGCGCGCGCTTCGTCGAGCGCGCTCACCGTGCGCATCGCCAGCGCACGCCAGTCGGCCTCGGTGGCGCCGTTGTCCAGCAGGGCTTGCCAGCTCGAGGACAGCTCGGCCGAACGGGTCTCGATCGCGTCCTGCAGCGGCGAGGCCGCATCGGTGGCGTCGAGCACCTTCTTGGCCGCTTGCTCGGACAGGCGCGCCACGTAGTCGAGACGGTCGCGCGCATCGGGGATGTCGCTCGCAGCCTTTTCGATCAGCTTGTCGAGGCCCAGCCCGCGCAGGCTCTCGTGCAGCGCGCGGGTCATGTGCCCCACCCGGCTCAGGACCTCTTCGTGCGAGGTCTGGACGGTATTCTGTTCAAGCATCTCAGGCCCCGGCTTTGTCGAGTTTTTCGAAGATCTTGTTGAGCTTCTCGTCCAGGGTCGCGGCCGTGAACGGCTTGACCACGTAGCCGCTGGCGCCTGCCTGGGCGGCGGCGATGATGTTTTCCTTCTTCGCTTCCGCGGTCACCATCAGCACCGGCAGCTTGGCCAGCGCGGGGTCGGCACGGATGTTCTGCAGCATGGTCAGGCCGTCCATGTTCGGCATGTTCCAGTCCGACACCACGAAGTCGAAGGACTCGCTGCGCAGCTTGGCCAGCGCCATCACGCCATCTTCGGCCTCGTCGACGTTGGCGTAACCCAGTTCCTTCAACAGATTCCGCACGATGCGGCGCATCGTCGAGAAATCGTCAACAACCAAAAACCGCATCTTTGGATCAGCCATGAATTACTCCGTTTGAATCTTTTAATCTGGTTAGATGGTGAGCGCTGCTTTACAGCCTCAAGAATAGCATTTTTGTTGCCGTACGGCGATAAAATGGTCGGAAAAGCACCCCGTCCGGATCAAACACGCAACGCCCGGCTGCCCTGGGCGGCCAATTGTTCCATGACCATGCGCGGCAAGGCCTGCAAGGGCCCCACTTCGTGGGCGGCGCCGATGGCGATCGCCTCGCGCGGCATGCCGAACACCACGCAGGTCGCCTCATCCTGGGCGACGTTGTAGGCCCCCGCCTCGCGCATTTCCAGCATGCCCGCAGCGCCGTCCTTCCCCATACCTGTCAGGATAACACCAACCGCATTCTTGCCGGCGGCCTGCGCGGCCGAACGGAACAGCACGTCCACCGAGGGCCGGTGCCGGTTGACGGGCGGGCTCTGCTCGATCCGGGTCATGTAGTTGGCGCCGGAACGCGTCAGGAGCAGGTGTGAATGCCCAGGAGCAATATAGGCATGGCCGGGCAGCACGCGCTCGTTACCCTGCGACTCGACCACGCTGATCTTGCACAGCGAATCGAGGCGCTTGGCGAAAGAGGACGTGAAGCCTTCCGGCATGTGCTGGGCGATCAGGATGCCCGGGCAGTCCGAGGGCATCTGCATCAGGAACTCGCGGATCGCCTCGGTGCCGCCGGTGGAGGCGCCGATGATGATCAGTTTTTCCGACGAGATCAAGGGGCTGCGCAGGGCCGACAGGGGCACGCTCGCGCCCGCCGGCTGGGCCTTGCGCGGGGCGATGCGGGCGCGCGCGGCGCCGCGGATCTTGTCCGCGATCATGTCCGCATACTCGCGCATCCCGGTCTGGATCGACAGCTTGGGCTTGGTGACGAAGTCGACCGCGCCCAGTTCCAGCGCCCGCATCGTGATTTCCGAGCCGCGCTCGGTCAGCGAGGACACCATCAGCACCGGCATCGGGCGCAGGCGCATCAGCTTTTCCAGGAAGTCGAGGCCGTCCATCTTGGGCATCTCGACGTCCAGGGTGAGCACATCCGGGTTGTGCTTCTTGATGAGTTCGCGCGCGACGAGCGGATCGGGGGCGGTCGCCACCACTTCCATGTCGGGCTGGGAGTTGACGATCTCGCTCATCACGCTGCGGATCAGCGCGGAGTCGTCGACAATCAGCACCTTGGTCTTCATGTTGTGTCCCTTTCGAATCAGAACAGATCGATAGCGCCGCCGACCGGCTCGACCTTGAGTCGCTTGGCGTAGTCGAGTTCGCGCTTCGCCAGCGTATCGTTTTGCGTTTGCATCAGCTTCTTCACCAGCACCTTGCCGGTCTTGGGGAAGAAATACACCTTGCGCGGATAAATGTCGTTCAAGTCCTCGGCCAGCACCGGGATGCGTTCGGTCTTCAGGAACTGCATCACGAAGGAGGCGTTGCGCTCGCCCACGTTCATGGCCGAGAAGCCGCGCAGCACCGCGCCGCCGCCGAACACCTTGGCTTCCAGGTGTTCGCGCCGCGCACCGGCCTTGAGCAGGTCGTTGATCAAGACCTCCATCGCGAAGGTCCCGTAGCGCATCGAGGCCGACACCGGATTGCCGGCTTCGCCGCCGTCGGGCAGCATGAAGTGGTTCATCCCGCCCAGGCCGGTCACGCGGTCGCGGATGCAGGCCGAGACGCAGGACCCCAGCACGGTCACGATCAGCATGTTCTTGCCGGTGTAGTAGTACTCGCCAGGCAGGATCTTGGCGGCGTCCACGTCGAAGGTACGGTCGTAGTAGACGTTGGTGGCGAACTGGCTATTCATGGTGTGGCCTGGTGGGCGCTCAGGCGCCCCGTTGGTCGAGCTCGTACACGGTCTTGCCGCGCAGGCGCAGCGAATCCGACACGTACAGGAAGTTCTCGGAATGGCCCGCGAACAGCAGCGCGTGCGGCTTCATCAGCGGCACGAAGCGGCTCAGGATCTTGCGCTGGGTGTCCTTGTCGAAGTAGATCATCACGTTGCGGCAGAAGATCGCGTCGAAGGGTCCCTCGACCGGCCAGCCGTCGGCCAGCAGGTTGAGCTGCTTGAAGCTGACCAGGCTGCGCAGCTCCGGGCGCACCCGCGCCATGCCTTCGTGGCCGCCCTTCCCCTTCAGGAAGAAGCGCTTCAGGCGCTCGATGTCCATCTTGTCCACGCGTTCCATCGGATACACGCCGTTGGCGCCGGTGGCCAGCACATTGGTGTCGATGTCGGTGGCGACGATCTGCACCGGCGGCGTGAGCGTGTTGAAGGCCTCGCAGGCCGTCATCGCGATCGAGTACGGCTCCTCGCCGGTGGAGGCGGCCGAGCACCACACGGTGATCGTGCGGCGCTCGCGCTGATGCAGCGCCTTCAAATGCTCGGCGAGCAGCGGAAAGTGGTGCGCCTCGCGGAAGAACGAGGTCAGGTTGGTGGTCAGCGCATTGGTGAAGGCTTCCCACTCGGCCTGCATGCGGCCCGCTTCCAGGTCGTCCAGGTAGCGCCCGAAGGACTGGATGCCGGTCGCGCGCAGGCGCCGCGCCAGGCGGCTGTAGACCATTTCCTGCTTGCTGTCGGCCAGCGAGATGCCGGCGCGCTGGTAGATCAGCGCGCGCACGCGTTCGAAGTCACGGCGTGTGAAATCGAACTCCTTGACGGTGTCTGCTTTTTGCTGCGGCACTTTGCCTGCCTTTTATCTCGTTGACCGATTGCCCGTTCCCGGGTCGCCGGTATCTGCTCCGTGCCTTGCCGAATTCCAGATCGTCCCGTGCTCAGGCCGCGATCTTGTCCATCAGGCCCATTTCGCTGGACGACATCAGCTTGTCGATGTCGACCAGGATCAGCATGCGCTCGTCCACGGTGCCCAGGCCGATCATGTATTCCGAATTGAAGGCGGTGCCCATTTCCGGGGCCGGCTTGATCTGGTCAGGGCTCAAGGTGGTCACGTCCGAGACGCTGTCCACCACCATGCCCATGATGCGCCCGCCGATGTTCAGGATGATCACGACGGTGAACTGGTCGTACACCGGGGTGCCCAGCTTGAACTTGATGCGCATGTCCACCACCGGGATGATGATGCCGCGCAGGTTGATCACGCCCTTGATGAATTCGGGAGCGTTGGCGATGCGGGTCACGGCTTCGTAGCCGCGGATCTCCTGGACCTTCAGGATGTCGATGCCGTATTCCTCGGCGCCCAGCTTGAAGGCCAGGAATTCGCTGCCGGCGCCGTCATGCACGGTGCCGTCTGCCGGTTTGTTGGTCTGTACAGAGGACATGTTCAGCTCCTATCGATGTCAAGATTGTTGTAGCGCGACGGGATCGTCGGCCAGCTGGCGCGAAGAGCGCACCAGCGCCGCCACGTCCAGGATCAGGGCGACGCCGCCGTCGCCCATGATGGTGGCGCCCGAGATGCCGGCCACCTTGCGGTAATTCGCTTCCAGGTTCTTCACCACCACCTGCTGCTGGCCCACCAGCTCGTCCACGAACAGGGCCGCCTTGCGCCCTTCGGTCTCGAGGATCACCACGATGCCTTCGCAGGGATCGGTGATGCGCGGGGTGATGCCGAACATCTGGTGCAGCGGGATCAGGGGCAGGTATTCGCCGCGCACTTTCAGCACGCGCCCGCGGCCCGCGATGTCCTTCACGTCGGCGGGCTCCGGCTGGAGCGACTCGACCACGAAGGACAGCGGCAGGATGTAGATCTCTTCGCCGCAGCTGATCGACATGCCGTCCAGGATCGCCAGGGTCAGCGGCAGCGAGATCGAGATGGTGGTGCCGAAGCCGCGCGCAGAGCGGATGTCGACGCTGCCGCCCATGGCGGTGATGTTACGCTTGACCACGTCCATGCCGACGCCGCGGCCCGAGACGTCGGTCACCTGCTCGGCGGTCGAGAAGCCCGGCGCGAAGATCAGCTGCCACACGTCGGCATCGCTCATGTTGTCGGACACGGCCAGGCCGTTCTGGGCGGCCTTGGCCAGGATGCGCTCGCGGTTCAAGCCGCCGCCGTCGTCGGCCACTTCGATCACGATGTTGCCGCCCTGGTGGCCGGCCGACAGGAACAAGCGCCCCGCTTCCGACTTGCCGCTGGCGACACGGGCGGCCGGCATCTCGATGCCGTGGTCGATCGAGTTGCGCACCAGGTGGGTCAGCGGGTCGACGATGCGTTCGATCAGGCCCTTGTCCAGTTCGGTCGCGGCGCCGTGGGTGATGAAGTCGACCTTCTTGCCGAGCTTGCTGGCCAGGTCGCGCACCATGCGCGGGAAGCGCGAGAACACGAAGTCCATCGGCATCATGCGGATCGACATCACGGCTTCCTGCAGCTCGCGCGTGTTGCGGCCCAGCTGGCTGATGGAACTGAGCAGGCGCTCATTGGACATCGGGTCGAGGTTGCTGCTGCGCTGCTCCAGCATCGCATTGGTGATCACCAGTTCGCCGATCAGGTTGATCAGCTGGTCGACCTTCTCGACCGACACGCGGATCGAGGAGGATTCGGCCTGCGGATCCTTCTTGGCCGCGGCTTTCTTCTCGGCCGCCAGCTCGGACAGCTCGATCGGATCGGGGCGCTGGACGGCCACGGCAACCGGCGCTTCGGCGACGATGCCGGCCGCGGCGCGGATCTGCTCGATCGGCTGGAAGAAGCCGTAGCCGCGCTCGTCGTCCGACAGCGCGTCCTCTTCCTGCTTTGGGGCCTCGTCGTCGAAGTCGAAGAAACCGTAGCCCTGGTCGTCCTCGATGCGCTTGCGCTCGGCGGCCTCGATGGCGCGCTGCTCCGGGGTCAATGCGGGCGCCTCGAAGATCTTGAGGTCGTCCGGGTTGAGCACGAAGGAGCAGATCGCGATGATGTCCTCGAGGCTCTCGTGGGTGGTGATGATGAGGGCGCTGCGCCCGCCGTCGAGCGGCGCCACCTTGACCCGGCCCATCAGGCCGAGTTCGTCCACCAGTGCGTTGATGTCGCGCTGCGCGACGTCCGGCATCTCGATCTTGTAGCGGTGCGCGCCTTCGGCCGGCTGCTGGGTCTTGCTTTCAGCGGTCAGGAAGGACGGCGCCACCACCGGCGCCTGCGGCACCAGGCCCTCGGCCAGGTCGTGCAGCACCATGCGCACGTTGGCCACCGCTTCCTGGTCCACGGCGGCGCCGTGGCGGTGGCCGTCGAGCAGCATCTTGAGGCTGTCCTTGGCGGCCAGGAAGGCGTCCACGTGGTTCGAGGTCAGGGCCATCTCGCCCTTGCGGATACGGTCGAGCAGCGACTCCAGCACATGGGTCACTTCGCTCATGTCGGTCAGGCCGAACGTCGACGCGCCGCCCTTGACCGAGTGGGCCGTGCGGAAGATCGCGTTCAGGTCTTCGGCGTCGGGCGCAGCGACATCGACGCCCAGCAGCAGCCGCTCCATTTCGGCGAGCAGTTCCTCTGCTTCGTCGAAAAAGACCTGGTAAAACTGGCTGATGTCGATGCTCATGTTTCAGTCCGGACAGTTAAGCGATGCGCTTGCGCGCATCAGCCGATCACTTTCTTGACGACCTCGATCAGGCGCTGCGGATCGAAGGGCTTGACCAGCCAGCCGTTGGCGCCGGCGGCGCGGCCCTTGGCCTTCATCTCGTCGGACGATTCGGTGGTCAGCATCAGGATCGGGGTCTTGGCGTAGGCCGGCAGGGTGCGCAGGGTCTTGATCAGCGCCAGGCCGTCCATGCGCGGCATGTTCTGGTCGGTCAGGACCAGGTCCACGGCCTGCTGCTTCGCCTTGTCGAGGCCATCCTGGCCGTCGACGGCTTCCACCACGTTGTAGCCAGCCGCCTTCAGGCTGAAGGCCACCATCTGGCGCAGCGAACTGGAATCGTCGACCGCGAGAATCGTTTTTGCCATGTTTTGCTCCTGCTGTTTTATATCCGGCTTGTACCGGTAAATGTTGGTGTGATGAACTCTGTAAAACGCCGCGCTCAGAACAGCTCGATGTCGCCGCTTTCAAGGTGCCGCTGCTCGACCGACTTGCGCAGCACGCTGCGCAGCTCGAGCGACTGGATCGCCAGCGCCATGCTGACCTTGCCCAGCCGCTCCACGATCTCGTCGCTGTCCGTTTCCGGCGCGATATCGGCCCCGTGCTCGCTGAGCGTGCCGAGGAAGTCGCGCAGGCCGGCCACGCGCTTGAGCGTGCGTTCGATCAATTGGCTCGTCATGTCCTGGAACTGCATGCTCGTAATCGCCGAGTTCACATGCTGGCCGATCTCGCCCGACATCGCGGACAGCTTTTCGCTGTCCTCCGGGGTCGGGGTACCGCCCGCCAGCAGGCGGTCGATCGTTGCCTGGCGCGAACCGACGGCGGAGTGAATCGCCATGAAGCTGCCAGTCAATTTGTCGATGGCTTCCTCGAGCAGCAATTCGGTCTGCAGCAGGTCGGTCTCGACCTCGTTCAGGTGCCGGCGGCCGTGCACGGACACGCCCGACAGCAGGCGCTTCACATGTGATCCAAGTATCTTTTTTCTTGTCATTCTAGTCCTCCAGTCCTGGCCGGGCTACTTTTGCACCGCGCCGGCAGTCGCCATCGCCGCGGTCTGGGTGTCCTGGGCCGGCACCTCGAGGGTGGCGGCGTCGCGCATCACGGCTTCCTCGGTGCGCTTGTTCATCACGATGATGCTGATACGGCGGTTGACCGGGTTGAACGGGTCCTTGCGGTCGAGGTGGGCGGCCGAAGCCAGGCCCACCACGCGCAACACCTTGTCCTCGCCCAGGCCGCCCAGCACCATCTCGCGGCGCGAGGCGTTGGCGCGGTCCGCCGACAGCTCCCAGTTGCTGTAGCCGGCCTCGCTGTAATACGGGGTCGAGTCGGTATGGCCCGACAGGCCGACCTTGTTCGGCACCTCGTTGAGCACCATGCCGATCACGTGCAGGATCTCGCGGGTGTAGGGCTGCAGTTCGGCCTTGGCCAGCGCGAACATCGGGCGGTTCTTCTCGTCCACGATCTGGATGCGCAGGCCTTCGCTGGTAATGTCGAGCAGCAACTGGTTCTTGTACTTCTTGAGCAGCGGATTGACTTCGATGATCGACTCGATCTTGGCCTTCAGCGACTCCAGGCGCATGGCTTCCTGGCGCTCGATCGCGGCCTTGGCCGCCTGCAGGTCGTAGGTCTTCGAGGTCGGGTCGATGTCGCCCTTCTTGACCTGGCCGGCGCGCCGGGTCAGGTCGGTGCCGCCGCCCTTGATCACGGACGACGAATCGCCCGAGCCCGAGCCGCCCTGCATCGCCACCTTGAGCGGATTCTGGAAGAACTCCGAAATGCCTTCCAGGTCGCCCTTCGAGGTGGAGCCGAGCAGCCACATGAGCAGAAAGAAGGCCATCATCGCGGTCACGAAGTCGGCATACGCGATCTTCCACGCACCGCCGTGGTGGCCGCCAGCCACCTTCTTGATGCGCTTGACCACGATGGGGCGCATGCCGTCGTCAGCCATGCGCACCTCCCGCGTTCAGGTTGTGGAATGCAAAGGACATCGCGCGCTTACTTCTTCTTCTTGATGTGCTCTTCGAGCTCGGCGAAGCTCGGGCGCTCGGTCGAGTACAGCACCTTGCGGCCGAATTCGACGGCCAGGGCCGGGGCATAGCCGTTCAGGCTGGCCAGCAGGGTCACCTTCACGCACTGGAACATCTTGGTCGATTCTTCCAGCTTCTGTTCGAGCACGCTGGCCAGCGGACCGACGAAACCGTAGGCCAGCAGGATGCCGAGGAAGGTGCCGACCAGCGCTTTTGCGATCAGGATGCCCAGCTCGGCCGGCGGGATGCCCACCGATTCCATGGTGTGGACCACGCCCATCACCGCGGCCACGATGCCGAATGCCGGCAGGCCGTCGCCCAGCTTGGCGATGCAATGCGCGGGGATGGCGCCTTCGTGGTGGTGGGTCTCGATCTCGTTGTCCATCAGGTTTTCGATCTGGAAGGCATCCATGTTGCCCGACACCATGAGACGCAGGTAGTCGGTCATGAATTCCACGATGTGATGGTCGGCCAGCACCATCGGGTATTTCGAAAACAGGGGCGAGGCTTCAGGCTGCTCGATGTCGCCTTCGATCGACATCAGGCCTTCCTTGCGGACCTTGGACAGCACGTCGAACTGGAGCGCCATCAGCTCCATGTACATGTCCTTCGTGTAGTGGGAACCCTTGAAGATGGTCGGGAAGGCCTTCATCGTGGCCTTGATCGACTTCGCGTTATTGCCGACGAAGAAGGCGCCAACGGCCGCGCCGCCGATCATCAATAGCTCGATGGGCTGGAACAGGGTCGCCAGGTGACCGCCCGCCATGGCGAAACCGCCGAACACCGAAACGCAGACGACGATGTAACCGATAATGACTAACAAGGGAAATCCACTCCGAAAATGCCGAAATAACCACGTCGGCAGGCTAAAAACAGTGATTTTGGAAAATATTTACCTAGGGAACTACAATAGCTTGAGAATGGCCCATGGGCAAGTAAAACAGCCCCTTTTCCCTGCGGTGTGTCGCCTAAAAGTCCCATCGGTAAAGCTTCGGTCCCTCTCTGTACGGAACGACAACAGCGCTCGGCGGACGCGCCGCGATGACGAATTCGTAACTGAAAAGTACAGAACCGGGCCGCATCTCGCGCACCGCCTTTTCCCATAGGGCCGGCATGGCGGCCGGCGACAGGTAGGCGAACACCGCGTCGTAGGCGCCGAAATCGAGTTTTTCATAATCTCCGCGCAGGAAGCGCGCCCGGCTGCGCAGCATGCCGGCGCGCAGGGCGCTGGCCAGCCAGGGCAAGGGCGCCAGCTCGATGCCCTCGATGCGCGATTCGGGACGGCGGCGCTGCAGGTCCAGTACCAGGCCACCCAGGCCGCTGCCGATATCGATCACCCTCAGCGCCCTGCCCTGCGGCAGCGCGCCCGCCACCGCATCCCAGACCTTGCGCCCGGACGGGTAGTAAGGGACCTGGGTGCGGTAGGTCGACCAGTACAGCAAGAGCAGGAACAGGAAGACGGCCAGGAAGGCCACGGGCGGAATGTCCAGCCGGGCGGCGCCGAACAGCGCGGGCGGAAAGGCGAACTGGATCGCGCGCCACCAGCTGGCCAGGCCGCGCCACCAGCTCAGGGCGGCGGCGAACAGGCCCTGTGCCAGTGCGGCGTGGAGGTAGCCGGGATGCCAGCCGGCGCGGGCCAGCAGGTAGACCGCGGCCAGGGTCAGCGGGAAGGCGGCGACCTGGAGCAGGAGGGCCTGGACGGCGGGGGTGCGGAAAAACCGGGTCACGCGGCGTGTCCGGTCGGGTTGGCGGCTACGCCGCCGAAGTGTTCAGGCGTCGCCAGTCGACCGCATACAGTAGAGGGAAGCACATTTGGAGAAGACGGCACGGCGCGGCAAGTCCAGCGATGGTTGAACGCGTCGGCGGCAAAGCCGCCAACCCTAGGGCAGAGCGAGCGGATCAGACCTGCTGCGAATTCGCGGCATCCTTCGCCTTGCGCGTCTTGCCCGCCCGCGAAGGCATATGGCACAGGCCGCACTGGTAATCCGCATTCAAGTCGAGGGAATTGACGATGAACTTGCCCTTGCATTTACTGCAAGGCACGAGCACCAGCATGCCGCTCTGGAAGAAACGCACCAGGGTCCAGGCGCGGGTCAGCGACAGCAGCGGCTCTTCGCCCGGGTCGGGCGGCATTTGTTCGAGGTAGAGCTTGTAGGCCTTCATCACCGCCTGGATGCCGGTAGCGCCGGCATGTTCGACCAGGAAGTTGTGGATATTGATGAAGAGCGAGGAATGGATGTTCGGTTGCCAGGTCAGGAACCAGTCCGTCGAGAACGGCAGCATGCCCTTGGGTGGAGAGACACCCTTGAGTTCCTTGTACAGCTTGAGCAGGCGCTCGCGCGACAGCGAGACTTCGGTCTCGAGGAGCTGGAGCCGGGCGCCAAGGTTGATCAGCTCGATCGCCAGCTGGATTTCCTGCGCTTCCGTGACGACGCTTTTTTTGCTCATGACTG
Organism: Massilia sp. DD77; assembly: GCF_036961685.1. Taxonomy (NCBI): domain Bacteria; kingdom Pseudomonadati; phylum Pseudomonadota; class Betaproteobacteria; order Burkholderiales; family Oxalobacteraceae; genus Massilia; species Massilia sp. DD77. Next base: position 65,881 of record NZ_JBAMDH010000029.1, on the reverse strand, counting down.
CTCCGGACCTGTTCAGACACGATCCCGGCGGGACCGTCAGGCGGATTATACGATCTCTTCGACCGGCTGGCCGGCCATCAGGATGGCGGCGTGCGACTGGGCCAGGCTGCGTTCCTTGGTGTGGCTGGTCAGCATGCCCAGGATGGCGCTGTCGTCGAAGCGGAAGCGGGCCAGCATCATGTTGCCGCCGGCGAGCTTCAGGATCTGGGCGTTGCTCATGCCTTCGATCAGGTCGGCGATATCGGTCGAGATACCGAGACGGAAGATGGCGGTGACCTTGTCGGCGCGGATCATCTGCTGGGCGAGCATCAGGTAGCTCAGGTTAGCATCACGAATTTCAGCCATCATGTCGTTCGCAGTCATTTTCTCTCTCCGTTTGTGTGTTGCCGATGAGATAGATTCTGACTGTGGGGCAACTTTTGCGGAATCGGAGAAACGCTGTATTTTTCGTCCGCGAACGACGGACATGACCCGTAGGAGTTTGTCTGACAAACCCTTCTGGATCACTCTGATTCCCCTATGAAGCGGGGGCTGGAGACGGTGCTGGAACACACCCTGAATTGTGAGTCGCGTCAGACTTGATCTGTCGCATCCCTGACACGTTATCGTCGGGGTTGAGGAGAACTTTAGGGGTTTTCGAAAATATTTTTCGTCCCTTTGTTGTCTTCCAAACAGTTATCGGCACCACTGGAGAGAACTTTAGGGGTGTGAAAATATTTTTTCGACCCATTCCTGCCTATCTGAGATCGTTATCGGACGGGTTGTGGGGAACTTTAGGGTTCGCCGCAAAATATTTTGAAATTTTTTCCAGGCCCGCGGATGTTGTCAAAAAGACAGCTGCCTTAGCGGCAAGCGCCGGAACTTGCTACACTGCGATGCTCGGTAATTACTTGAAGCCTCAACTTTCCACGAGGGCCCGCATGGAAGCTCCACAACTCTGGGATATCAGTCCGGTCATCGCGGCCGGCATCCCGGTCTGGCCCGGCGATACGCCGTTCGAGGCCGCCCCCACCTGGCAGATCGGTGACGGCTGCCCGGTCCACGTCAGCCGCATGACCATGACCACCCACCTGGGCGCGCACACCGACGCGCCTTCCCACTACGATCCGGCCGGCGCGACCATCGACCAGGTGGGCCTGGCGCCCTACCTCGGCCCTTGCCGCGTGATCCACTGCATCGGCGCGCGCGCCGTGGATGCGGCCGACCTGGCCGGAAAGCTGGACGATGTTCCGCCGCGCGTGCTGCTGCGTACCTACGCGAGCGCGCCGCAGACCGAATGGGATCCCGGCTTCGCCGCCATCACGCCTGCCGCGATCGCGCTGCTGGCCAGCCGCGGCGTGATCCTGGTCGGCACCGACGCCGCCTCGCTCGACCCCCAGGATTCCAAGACCCTCGACGCCCACCACGCGGTGCGCGCGAACCGCATGGCCATCCTCGAAGGCGTCGTGCTGGACGCGGTGCCCGAGGACGACTACGAACTGATCGCCCTGCCCCTGAAATTCGCCGGCATGGATGCCAGCCCGGTGCGCGCAGTCTTGCGCGCCCTGCCCCGTAAGGAAGCCGCATGACCGAACTCATATTGAACCGCGCCGCCTGCCTGGCGCGCGACGCCGCCGACCCGTTGGCGCCCCTGCGCGAGCGCTTCGACCTGCCTCAGGGCGTGATCTACCTGGACGGCAACTCGCTCGGCGCCCGCCCCAGGGCCGCCCTGGCGCGCGCCCAGCAGGTGGTGGCCCAGGAATGGGGCGTCGGCCTGATCAAGAGCTGGAACACGGCCGGCTGGTTCGACATGCCGAAACGCCTGGGCGACCGCCTGGCCCCGCTGATCGGCGCCCGCGCCGGCGAAGTGGCGGTCACCGACACCACCTCCCTGAACCTGTTCAAGGCCCTGGCGGCCGCCCTGCACCTGCAGGCCCAGGGTGAAACGCGTCAGCGCCGCACCATCGTCACCGAACGCAGCAACTTCCCGACCGATATCTACATGGCGGAAGGCCTGACCAAATGGCTGGAGCGCGGCTACCAGGTGCGCCTGGTCGATTCGGCCGACGAGATCCCGGCGGCGGTCGATGGCGACTGCGCGGTCCTGATGCTGACCCACGTCAACTACCGTACCGGCTACCAGCACGACATGGCGCAGCTCACCCGCCACGCCCACGCGCAAGGCGCCCTGGCGGTCTGGGACCTGGCCCATTCGGCCGGCGCGGTGCCGGTCGACCTGCACGCGGCGGAAGCCGACTTCGCGGTCGGCTGCACCTATAAATACCTGAACGGCGGCCCGGGCGCCCCGGCCTTCATCTGGGTGCCGCAGCGCCACCAGGCCGGATTCAAGCATCCGCTCTCGGGCTGGTGGGGCCACGCCCAGCCCTTCGCGATGGCGCCCGCCTTCGCCGCCTGCGACGGCATTGGCCGCGCCCTGTGCGGCACCCAGCCGGTGGTATCGCTGGCCCTGGTCGAATGCGGTCTCGAGATCTTCGAGGCGACCGGCATGGACGCCCTGCGCGCCAAGTCGCTGGCCCTGACCGATCTGTTCATCGAGCTGGTCGAAACCCGCTGCGCCGCCCATCCCCTGGCGCTGGTGACGCCGCGTGAGCATGCCCGGCGCGGCAGCCAGGTCAGCTTCACCCACCCGCACGGCTACGCGGTGATGGCGGCCCTGATCGCGCGCGGCGTGATCGGCGACTACCGCGAACCGCAGATCATGCGCTTCGGCTTCACGCCGCTGTACACCAGCTTCGCCGAGGTCTGGGATGCGGTGGAGATCCTCAAGGATATCCTGGACAACGAGGCCTACGACGTCGCGGCCGAGCGCAGCGCCGTTACCTGAGCGCGGCGCCGTCACCTGAAAAGAGACTTATGAACGACAAGACCAAGCAAGCGGGCGCCGAGTGGCACGGCGCCAAGATGGACTTCAAGGAGTCCATGAGCTACGGCGACTACCTGGGCCTGGGCCAGATCCTGACGGCCCAGCATCCGCTCTCGCCCAACCACAACGAGATGCTGTTCATCGTCCAGCACCAGACCAGCGAACTGTGGATCAAGCTGATGCTGCACGAACTGCACGCGGTGCGCCGCCATATCCGCGAAGACAACCTGCCGCCGGCCTTCAAGATGCTGGCGCGGGTGGCGCGCATCATGGACCAGCTGGTGCATGCCTGGGACGTGCTGGCCACCATGACCCCGCCCGAGTACACGGCGATCCGCCCCTACCTGGGCGCCTCCTCGGGCTTCCAGTCCTTCCAGTACAGGGAACTCGAGTTCATCCTGGGGAACAAGAACCGCAATCTGCTGGGGGTGCACGAGAAGATGCCGGAAGCCCACGACATCCTGGCGCGCGAGCTGAACGCGCCCTCGCTCTACGACGAGGCGGTGATGCTGCTGGCGCGCAGCGGCCTGAAGATCGACGCGGATCGCCTGGACGGCGACTGGACCGAGCCGACCCGCATGAACGACAGCGTCAAGGCGGCCTGGCTCGAGGTGTACCGCGACACCGAGCACCACTGGGCGCTGTACGAGCTGGCGGAAAAGCTGGTGGACATGGAAACCGCCTTCCGCTTCTGGCGCTTCCGCCACGTGAGCACGGTGGAGCGCATCATCGGCTTCAAGACCGGCACCGGCGGCACGGCCGGCGTCAGCTACCTGCGCAAGATGCTCGACGTGGTGCTGTTCCCGGAACTGTTCGCGCTGCGTACCGAACTGTAAGTACGTCGTTTTACAACGCCCGATTGCAACACACCGCGCCTCACCCATGAGTGCGGATTGCGCCGGGCGGCGGCTCCCTCTATGATGCGATTGTTGCTTTCAATCAAATCATCATGGGCGCCGCCCCGTCCCTCGACCGCTCCTTCTCGATCTATCTCGACCTCGTCCGCTTCCTGGCGGCGCTGGCGGTCGTCGCCATGCACTTTTCCCAGCTCGGCATCGTGCGGGGACCGTGGGCGGACCAGCTGCAGCTGCTGGGGCGCGAGGCGGTGGTCGCCTTCTTCGTGCTGTCGGGCTTCGTGATCGCCTACACCGCCGACCAGCGCCGCCCGAGCGCGCGCGACTATGCGGTCGCGCGCTGCGCGCGCCTGTACTCGGTCGCCGTGCCGGTGCTGCTGCTGGGCTTCGCGACCGCCACCGCGCTGTTCGGCGTCTCGGGGACCGGGCACACCACCGCCTACCAGCTGCTCAAGCCCTACCTCTACATTCCCTTCCACCTGCTGTTCATGGGCGAACTCTGGACCCTGTCCGAAGTACCGCCCCTGCTCAATCCCTGGTGGTCGCTCAACTACGAAGCCTGGTACTACCTCCTGTTCGGGGTGCTGTTCTACCTGCGCGGCGCGGCGCGCCTGGCCCTGGGCGCGCTGGTACTGGCCGTCATGGGGATCAAGCTGTGGCTGCTGCTGCCGGTGTGGCTGAGCGGCGTGCTGCTCTATCACTGGCAGGCGCGCCGCGCCATGCCGCGCAGGATCGCGCGCCTCGGCTGGGTCCTCAGCGTGGCGCTGCTGGCGGCCTACGAACTGGCCGGCGCCGAAGACCTGCTGCGCAACCTGGGCCGCGCCACCTGGCTGGGCCAGGCCGTCCCGCTGGCCAATGCGGACCGCTTCCTGGCCGACTACGCGGTCGGCCTGATCGTCTGCCTCAACTTCGCCTGTGCACGCCATGCCGGATTCGAGGTTATGATGAGAATGGCAAGGCCGATCCGCCGGCTGTCCTCGTACACGTTCACGCTCTACCTGTCGCATGCCCTGGTGCTCGCCGCCTGGCCCGCGCTCTACCCGCACGACGCCGGCAGCCTGGCCGACTGGATCGCGGCGGGGGCCGCGGTGACCCTGGCGACGATCGTGCTGGGCATGCTGACCGAACAGCGCAAGGACCGCTTCCGCGCGCCCTTCGAGCGCCTGTTCGGGGGCGCGGCGAAGGGGGCGTAGAGGGCGCAGCCCGGCGGCGGCCGACTCGATTGACTTCTGGTGGAGGCAAGATGAAGTGTGACGTCCTGATCGTGGCGGGCCTGTGGAATTCGGGTCCACGCCACTGGCAATCCCTGTGGCAGGAACGCTATCCGCAGTGGCTCCGCGCCCCGCACCGCGACTGGACCAGTCCCGAGCGCGACGAATGGGTGGCCGAACTCGACGCCGCGATCGCCGCCTGCAAGGGCGCGCCGATCCTGGTCGCCCACAGCCTGGGCTGCATCCTGGTGGCGCACTGGGCGCGTTGCGGCTCCCCGCTCAAGGTGGCCGGCGCCTTCCTGGTCGCCCCGAGCGACGTCGAGGCGCCCTCTTATCCGGCGCCCCTGAACGGCTTCGCACCGGTGCCGACGGAGCCGCTGCCCTTCCCCAGCATCGTGGTCGCCAGCAGCGACGATCCCTATGTGACGCCGGACCGCGTGCAGGGCTTCGCGGCGAGCTGGGGCAGCCGCTTCGTCGACATCGGCAAGGCCGGCCACGTCAACGCCGATTCCGGGCATGGCGACTGGCCGGAGGGCGAACGGCTGCTGGCCGGGTTCTGCGACGAGGTATCGGGGTAAGCCATGACGGTCCTGACCACCGACAGGCTGCGGCTCGAGCCCATGGACAGCGCACACTACGCGGGCTTGCGGGCACTGAACAGCGACCCCGTGGTGATGCGCTACATCACCGGCGCGGCCGAGACGCCGGACGAAACGCGCGCCGTGATCGAACGGGTGCAGGGTCGCTGGCGGACGGTCGGCTATTCGTGGTGGAGCTTCCTCGACCGCGAGACGGGCGAACTGGTGGGGGCCGGCTGCATCCAGCACCTGGGGCACGACCCGGCCAATCCGCACGAAATCGGCTGGCGCCTGTGGCCGGAACACTGGGGCAAGGGCTATGCCATCGAAGCGGCGCGGCGCATGGCGCGCTTCGCCTTCGAGGAGCTGGATGCGCCGCTGCTGTGCGCGATCTGCGACCCCGACAACGCCGCATCCGCGCGCGTGATGCACAAGCTGGGGATGCGCTACCAGGGCGAGGAGAGCTCGCATGGCTCGCCGGTCTCGGTCTACCGGGTCGAGCGCGCCGCCTGGCTGGCCGGCCAGGCCGCATGAAGACCTACCACGGCAGCTGCCACTGCGGCGCGGTCCGCTACGAGGCCGACATCGACCTCGCGCGCGGCACCATCAAGTGCAATTGCAGCATCTGCACCAAGATGCGCTTCTGGGCTGTCCAGCTGCCGCCCGCGTCCTTCCGCCTGCTGCAAGGGCGGGAAGCGCTGCGCGAGTACCGCTTCCACCTGCGCCGCGACGGCCACCACTTCTGCGGCGTCTGCGGCATCAACATCTTCACGACCGGGGAATCGGCTGCCGGGCCGTTTGTCGCGGTCACGGTCGGCAGCCTGGACGACATGCCGGTGGAGGCGCTGCTTGCGGCGCCGCTGCGGGTGTTCGATGGACGCAACGATAATTGGGTGACGCCGCCGGAAGAGACGCGGCATTTGTGAACGCAACTGAACTTGGGGGGAACAATGTGTTCCCGCCTTCGCGGAAACGACGTGCAAGAGACGCAGCCCGTAAACCTGTCCGTGGATTGTTATCCTAAAAACCGTCATACGCGCCACTGGCGCGTATGACTTTCCGCGAAGGCGGGAACCCAAGTTCGTTGCAGGTTGTTAACGTTTGTTGTAGCTACTCACGCAAACTTGGGTCCCCGCCTTCGCGGGGATGACGATTTTCAGCTAGGTGAAATTATCCCGGACAGCAGTGCGCGAAGGCGGGAACCCAAGTTTGCTAGCACACCAATAAAGAAAAGCCGGAGCACACTGCCCCGGCTTCATCCAGCGCCGACGCGAATTACTTGGTCGTCGCCAGCAGCATCTCATTCAAGCGCTTCACGAACGTCGCCGGATCGCCCAGGCTGCCGCCCTCGGCCAGCACGGCCTGGTCGAACAGGATGTGCGACCAGTCGCCGAAGCGCTGGCCAGCCGCGTCCTCGTACTTCAGGCGCATCACCAGCGGGTGGTTCGGGTTGATCTCGAGGATGGGCTTGGACTCCGGCGCATCCTGGCCGGCGGCCTTCAGCATGCGCAGCAGGTTGCCGGACAATTCGTTTTCGTCGGCCACCAGGCAGGCCGGCGAGTCGGTCAGGCGGAAGGTCACGCGCACGTCCTTGGCCTTGTCGCCCAGGGCGCCCTTCATCTTCTCGACCAGGTCCTTGTACTGGGTCTCGGTCTCGGCGTGTTCCTTCTTCTCGGCCTCGTCTTCCAGCGCGCCCAGGTCCAGGCCGCCCTTGGCCACCGACACCAGTTCCTTGCCCTCGAATTCGCTCAGGAAGGACAGCATCCACTCGTCGACGCGGTCGGTCATGAGCAGCACTTCGACGCCCTTCTTGCGGAAGATCTCCAGGTGCGGGCTGTTCTTGGCGGCGGTGTAGTTGTCGGCGGTGACGTAATAGATCTTGTCCTGGCCCTCCTTCATGCGGCCCAGGTAGTCGGCGAAGGACACGCTCTGCTCGTCCGACTCGTTCGCGGTCGAGGCGAAGCGCAGCAGCTTGGCGATGCGGTCCTTGTTGGTCGCGTCCTCGCCGATGCCCTCTTTCAGCACCTGGCCGAATTCCTTCCAGAAGGTGACGTACTTCTGCTTGGTTTCCTGCTCCTCGGCGTTCGCCAGTTCTTCCAGCATGCCCAGCACGCGCTTGGTCGAGCCTTCGCGGATCACGCGCACGTCGCGCGACTCCTGCAGGATCTCGCGCGAGACGTTCAGCGGCAGGTCGCTCGAGTCGATCACGCCCTTGATGAAGCGCAGGTAGGTCGGCATCAGCTGCTCGGCGTCGTCCATGATGAAGACGCGCTTGACGTAGAGCTTGATGCCGCCGCGCTTGTTGCGGTCCCACAGGTCGAACGGGGCGTGGCCCGGCACGTACAGCAGCTGAGTGTATTCGCTGCGGCCTTCGACCCGGTTATGGGTGTAGGTCAGCGGTTCCTGGAAGTCGTGCGAGATGTGCTTGTAGAACTCGTTGTACTGTTCCGGGCTGATGTCCGACTTGCTGCGCGCCCACAGCGCGCTGGCCTGGTTGACGGTCTCGAACTCGTCCTTCAGGACGGTCTGCTTCTTCTCCTCGTCCCACTCTTCCTTCTGCATCACGATCGGCAGCGAGATGTGGTCCGAGTACTTGCGGATGATGGACTTCAGCTTCCAGGCCGAGAGCAGTTCTTCCTCGCCGGCGCGCAGGTGCAGAATGATGTCGGTGCCGCGGCTGGTCTTCTCGATCGGCTCGACGCTGTAGTCGCCCTCGCCGGTCGATTCCCAGCGCACGCCCTCGGACGCGAAGGCGCCGGCGCGGCGGGTGTGCACGATCACCTTGTCGGCCACGATGAAGGCCGAGTAGAAGCCCACGCCGAACTGGCCGATCAGGGCGGCGTCCGCCTGCTGGTCGCCCGACAGCTTGCTGAAGAATTCCTTGGTGCCCGACTTGGCAATGGTGCCCAGGTGCGAGATCACCTCTTCCCGGCTCATGCCGATGCCGTTGTCCGAAATGGTGAGGGTCTTCGCATCCTTGTCGAACGAGACCTTGATCTTCAGTTCATGGTCGTTGCCGTACAGGGCGTCGTTGTTGATCGCCTCGAAGCGCAGCTTGTCGGCCGCGTCGGACGCGTTCGAAATGAGTTCGCGCAGGAAGATCTCCTTGTTCGAATACAAGGAGTGAATCATCAGTTGCAGCAGCTGTTTGACTTCAGCTTGAAAGCCAAGGGTTTCTTTTTCGGCGACAGCCATCTTGTTCCTCGTGGTGGTCAGGGTTGATACAGACCGCCCGCAGATTGGGAGGGCGGCAAGATTTTCAAGGGTGGCGTGCGAAAAATTGCCAAGAGGCCAACAAAATTTGCACAAATCCGCCCTGAGGCAATGAAAATGTGCTTTTTTGATGCAAAAAGGCAAATTTTCGATGCATCAGCGTCCAATCGCCTCGTCGAAGAAGCGCCACACGCCCTCGTCCTGCAGCGCGGCCACATTCAAGCGCATGTGGCTGGACGGCAGCTGGTTCGGCGAGAACAGGCTGCCGGGCGCCAGCAGGATGTCCTGCCGCACCGCCTGCGCGGCCAGCACATTGGTGTCGCGGCCGGCGTCGACCCACACGAACATGCCGCTGGTAGGGGCCGGGTCGAGCCGCATGCCGAGCTGCTCGAGCCGGCGCAGCGCCCGCGGGCGCACCGCGTCGAGGCGGGTGCGGATGCGGTCCAGGTGCTTGCGGTAGTGGCCCTCGGACAGGATCTTGTAGACGACCCGTTCGCCGATGTCGCTGGTAGTGAGCGTGGCCAGCATCTTGCGGTCGGCCAGGCGCTGGGCGCGTTCGCTGGAAGTGGCGATGAAGCCGACGCGCAGGTTGGCCGCCATCGATTTCGAGAAGCCGCCCAGGTAGATCACGCGCTCGAGCTGGTCGAGCGCGGCCAGGCGGGTGGCCCCGCCCGGGTGCAGGTCGCTGTAGATATCGTCCTCGACCACGGTAAAGCCATGCTGCTCGGCCAGGCGCAGCACCTGGAAAGCCTTGGCCGCAGACAGCGAGGTCGAACTCGGGTTGTGCAGCACCGAATTCAGGACATACAGGCGCGGCTGGTGCAGCGCCGCCAGCTGGGCCAGCTGGGCGACGTCCGGCCCATCGGCCAGGCGCCGCACGCCGACCACCTTCAGGCCCATGGCCGCGAAGGAGCCGAACATCAGGAACCAGGCCGGATCGTCGACCAGGACGGTGTCGCCCGGCCGGCAGAACTCGCGCGCCACCAGGTCCAGGGCCTGGGTCACCCCCAGGGTCGTCACCAGCTGCTCGGGCGCGGCGTCGATCTCGTTCTCGGCCAGCTTGAGCTGGAGCTGCTGGCGCAAGGGCAGGAAACCCTGGGGCGTGCCGTAGTTCATCAGGATGCTGCTGTTCTGGCGGCTGAGCGCGCGCAGCGCATTGGCCACCGCCGGCCCGTCCAGCCAGTCGGCGGGCAGGACGCCGGTGCCGGGCGACAAGTTCACGGGCGACTGGCGGAACATGCTGCGCACCAGCCACGCCACGTCGAGCGTCGCGGGCGGCGCCTCGCGCGCCGGCAAGGCCGGGCGCTCCTCCGGCAGCGCGCGCTCGCGCACGAAGAAGCCGGCCCCGCGGCGCGATTCCAGGTGACCCTGGGCCACCAGCCGGTCGTAGCCGGCCACCACCGTGAAGGCAGAGACCCCGTGGGTCGCGGCGAACTGGCGGATCGAGGGCATGCGCGCGCCGGGACGCAGCAGGCGCTCCTCGATGCGCGCCGCCACCGAGCGCACGATCTGGTCGGCCAGGGCTTCGCCCGATTCGCGGCTCAGCAGCAAGGGCAGGTGCGTATTGGTCATTTCACCATCACAGTCGAAGGATTATGTGCGCAAGTGTACTGGGACTGTACTGGTGCGCCGGGATAGCATAGACCTTCCGATGCCAACGCCGCAACAAGATTCTGAAGGATGCCCATGAGCGCCACCGCCAGCTGTCCAGCTCCGTCCCTGCCCCTCGACGACAACCGCGGCATGCTGCTCGGCCTCGCGGGCGTGGCCATCTTCAGCCTGACCATTCCCTTCACCCGCATGGCGGTGGCCGAGCTCGATCCGCTGTTCGTGGCGCTCGGGCGGGCGCTGGGCGCGGCCGTGCTGGCGGCCGGCTGGCTGGCCTGGAAGCGGGTGCCGCGTCCCTCGCGGGCCGCCTTGTGGCAGCTGGCGCTCGTCATCATCGGCTGCATCGTCGGCTTTCCGCTCCTGACTTCGCTGGCCCTGCGCACCCTGCCCGCCTCGCACGGCGCGCTGCTGGTGGGCGTGCTGCCGCTCGCCACCGCCCTCTACGCCGCCCTGCGCGGCTACGAGCGGCCCTCGCGGGGTTTCTGGGTACTTGCCCTGTTCGGCGCCGGCCTGGTGATCGCCTTCGCCCTGGCCCAGGGCGGCGGATCCCTGCACCTGGCCGACCTGCTGGTCCTGGCCGCGGTGCCGATGGCGGCCATGGGCTATGCCGAGGGCGGCCGCCTGGCGCGCAGCATGGGCGGGCCGGAAGTGATCTGCTGGGCGCTGGTGCTGTCGGTGCCGGTGCTGCTGCCGCTGGTGCTCTGGCTGTGCGCCCCCCAGCTGGCCGGCCTGGGCGAGGTCGGGCCGCGCGCCTGGACCGCCTTCGCCTATGTGACCCTGGGCTCGACCTTCACCGGTTTCTTCTTCTGGTACCGCGGCCTGGCGCTGGGTGGCGTGGCGCGCGTGGGCCAGGTGCAGCTGCTGCAGCCCTTCCTCAGCCTGGTCGGCGCCGCCGTGCTGCTGGGCGAGGCCCTGACCTTCACCAACTGCCTGTTCGCGCTGGCGGTCGTCGCCACCGTGTTCGCCGCGCGCCGCATGCAGGTCCGCCGCTAACCTCTCTATATTTATAAGGAACTCATGATGCTGCCCGACCTGCTAGAGCTCGAGAACGCCGCCCGCATCGTCTACGGCGCCATGCCCGCCACGCCCCAGTACAACTGGCCCCTGCTCGACGCGGCGCTCGGCCTGGAAACCTGGGTCAAGCACGAGAACCACGGCCCGGCCGGCGCCTTCAAGCTGCGCGGCGGCGTGGTCTACATGGAGCGCCTGCTGCGGCGCGAGCCTGGCGTACGCGGGCTCGCGGCGGCCACGCGCGGCAACCATGGGCAGTCGATCGCCTTCGCGGCCCGCCGCCACGGCCTGGAAGCGACGATCGTCGTCCCGCACGGGAACAGCGCCGAGAAGAACGCGGCGATGCGCGCCCTGGGTGCGCGCCTGATCGAGCACGGCGGCGAATTCCAGGAAAGCCGCGAGCACGCCTGGGCGCTGGCCGACCACGAGCGCCTGCACATGGTGCCCTCCTATCACCCGGACCTGGTGGCCGGCGTGGCCAGCTACTGGCTGGAGCTGCTGCGCGCCCAGCCCGGGCTCGACCTGGTGCTGGTCCCGATCGGCCAGGGCTCGGGCTTCGCGGCGGCGGTGGCGGCGCGCGAGGCGCTGGGCCTGACAACCCGGATCGTGGGCGTGGTCTCCAGCCACGCGCCGGCCTACCGGCTGTCCTTCCAGGCCGGGCGCGCCGTGGAAGCGCCGGTGAGCACGGTGCTGGCCGACGGCATGGCCTGCCGGGCGCCGGATGCCGCTTCGCTGGAGGTGGTGCTGCGCCATGCGGACGACGTGATCGCGGTGAGCGACGCGGCGGTGGCGGAGGCGATGCGATTGATGTATGCGTGCACGCACAATGTGGCGGAAGGGGCCGGGGCGGCGGCGCTGGCGGGGGCCTTGCAAATGAAGCGGGAGGGCAAGCTGGGTGGCGTTGCGCGGATTGGTTTGCCTTTGACGGGCGGGAATGTCGACGCGCCGGTGTTCTCTGAGGTACTCGCCGCCCCTCCCCGTCACTCCCGCGAAGGCGGGGGCCCACGTTTGGGTGAGTGGCCTGCGCGCTAACTTGGGTCCCCGCCTTCGCGGGGAAGACGTTGGTTAGGGTGGGTGGCAAACAAGCGCCGCGATTTCGTTAAACGTTTGATAACGCTAGCAACATACCCATCACCCGTGTCACGACGTACAATATCGCCTTCACCCACCGCAACCTGGAAATAGCATGTCCGTCTACGACAAACTCAAGGAACTGAACATCACCCTGCAGGCCCCGGCGACCCCGGCCGCCGCCTACGTCATGTACGTGCAGACCGGTAACCTGGTATTCATTTCGGGCCACATCGCCAAGAACGCCGACGGCAGCCCGAATGCCGGCATCCTGGGCAAGGACAAGACCACCGCGGACGGCCAGGCCGCCGCGCGTTCGGTCGCGATCGACCTGATCGGCACCCTGCAGGAAGCGGTGGGCGGCGACCTGGCCCGCGTGAAGCGCATCGTCAAGGTCATGAGTCTGGTGGCCTCGACCCCGGAATACAACGAGCAGCACCTGGTCACCAACGGCTGCTCCGAGCTGCTGGGCGAAGTGTTCGGCGACGCCGGCAAGCACGCGCGCTCGGCCTTCGGCGTGGCCTCGCTGCCGCGCGGCACCTGCGTCGAAATCGAGATGATCGTCGAAGTCGCCTGATCGACGCGAATGCAGTAACCCGATGCGGGCTGGGCCTACCCGGCCCGGCCTTGGCGAAGCCGCCTATCCGGCGTGCTTTATAATGGCCCGGCACCTCCCGCGGTCCCCTTCTGTGAGCATGTGAGACAGTAATGAAAATTGAAAATCCCAATCCCATCCAGTGGCAGTTCTCGGAACGCGCGCAACAGCTGCAAAGCTCGTTCATCCGCGAGATCCTGAAGATCACCCAGCGTCCGGAGATCATCTCCTTCGCCGGCGGCCTGCCTTCGCCAGCCACCTTCCCGGTCGAGGTCATGAAGACCGCCTACGACAAGGTGCTGACCCAGACCGGCAAGGTCGCGCTGCAGTACGGCCCGACCGACGGCTATGGCCCGCTGCGGGAATGGATTGCCGATTCGCTGTCGACGGAAGGTTCCAGGATCCTGCCTGAACAGATCCTCATGACCTCGGGCTCGCAGCAGGCGCTCGACCTGCTGGGCAAGGTCCTGATCGACGAAGGCAGCCGCGTGCTGGTCGAAACCCCGAGCTACCTGGGCGCGCTGCAGGCCTTCTCGGTCTACCGTCCCGAATTCAAATCGGTCGACACCGACGAACACGGCCTGGTGCCGTCCTCGATCGACGCCGTCGCCAAGGGCGCACGCCTGCTGTACTCGCTGCCCAACTTCCAGAACCCGACCGGCCGCAGCCTGTCGGTCGAACGCCGCCAGGAGCTGGTGGAAACCTGCGCCCGCCTGGGCCTGCCGCTGATCGAGGACGATCCCTACGGCGCCCTGAGCTACAAGGGTGCGCCGATGCCGAAGATGGTGGCGATGAACCCGGACGGCGTGATCTACATGGGCTCCTTCTCCAAGGTGCTGACCCCGGGCATCCGCCTCGGCTACGTGTGCGCCCCGCTGCCGCTGGTGCGCCGCCTGGAGCTGGCCAAGCAGGCCGCCGACCTCCACACCGCCCAGCTGACCCAGATGGTCGTGCACGAAGTGGTCAAGGACGGCTTCCTGGACCAGCACATCCCGACCATCCGCAAGCTGTACGGCGACCAGTGCCAGGTGATGCTGGACGCGATGGCCGAGCACTTCCCGGCCGGCGTCAGCTGGACCAAGCCGGAAGGCGGCATGTTCATCTGGGTGACCCTGCCGAAGCACATCGACGCCATGAAGCTGCTCGACCAGTCGCTGGCCGCACGCGTGGCCTTCGTGCCGGGCGCGCCCTTCTACGCCAACGAGCCGGAAACCAACACCCTGCGCCTGTCCTTCGTGACCGTGCCGCCGGAACGCATCCGTGAAGGCATCGCCATCCTCGGCAAACTGATCACCGATCTGATGTAATTCCTCCCGGCCGTGGCGGTGCGCTCTCGCTGCGCCGCCACGGCCGCGGTCTCCCGCCGCAACATTGGCAGATCAGCCAACTAAAGTGGCAGTCTCGCAACACACTCAGCCATAACTAACCATTAGATATAAATAACCGGCAAGAAAAGTTGCCGAACGGATTCATTTTGGGAGTATGATTCTCAGGTCGCCATGCCGTTTTGACCAGCACTCCATGATCCCCCCTGCCCTCGCGTTCTCCGCGCCCGCGCGCCAGTCCGCGATCCTTATCGTTGACGATGCCCCTGACAGCCTCGGGCTGCTGCAGGAGATCATGCGCCAGCAGGGTTACCAGACTTTCATCGCCACCACCGGCAAGCGCGCACTGGACATCGCCGCGCGCGTCCAGCCCGACCTGATCCTGCTCGACGTGCTGCTGCCCGACCTCGACGGCCTCGAGATCTGCCGCCGCCTCAAGCGCCAGCCCGACACCGCCCATATTCCCGTGATCTTCGTCAGCGCCTGCGGCGAGACCGAGGATATCGTGGCCGGCTTCGACACCGGCGCGGTCGACTATATTTCCAAGCCGGTGCGCATGGCCGAGGTCTGCGCCCGGGTCGGCGCCCACCTGCGCTTCCGCCGCCATAGCGTCAACCAGAAGGAGCAGACCGACCGCCTGCAAATGATCCTGGACGGCATGGACGAAGGCTTGGTGCTGGTCGACGGCGACGGCCGCATCGTCTACGCCAACCCGGCCAGCGAACGCTTCGTTGCGCACAGCATGCGCGAACTGATCGGCCTGCCGCTGGCGGGGCTGCTGGCCGAGCCCGCGGACGACGACTACGCGGCCTACTTCGCCGACCGCGACGATCCCGGGCGCGCCGCCCAGTGCCGCGGCACGCGCGAAGTGCTGGTGCGCCAGCACGACGGCTCGCTGCGCGCCATGGACCTGAGCCTGACCCCGATGGCGGGCAGCGAACCGCTGTTCGTCGCCCTGCTGCACGACATCACCCACCACAAGCAGTCCGAGACGGCGCTGCAGCGCGCGGCGCTGGTCGATCCGCTGACCCGCATCGCCAACCGCCGCCACTTCGACAGCGCCCTGGAAAAGGAATGGCAGCGCGCGATCCGCAGCGGCCAGCCCTTGTCGCTGCTCGTGCTCGACGTCGACCACTTCAAGGGCTACAACGACAGCCTGGGCCACGCCGAGGGCGACCGGTGCCTGCAGATGGTGGCCGAAGTACTGCAGGAGCACGCGGTGCGCCCGGCCGACCTGGCGGCGCGCTATGGCGGCGAGGAATTCGTGGTGCTGCTGGGCGAAACCGCCGCCGAAGGCGCAGCCGGCCTGGCCGAGGCGATCCGCGCCCACGTCGAGCGCCTGGCGATGCCGAACCCGCGCTCGACGACCTCCGAGATGGTCACCGTCAGCATCGGCGTGGCGACCATCGTCCCGACCCTGTTCGACGAGCTGCGTTCCTTCTTCATCGCCGCCGACCGCGCCATGTACGAAGCCAAGTCGGCCGGCCGCAACCGGGTGGTGACGGTGTGCGCCGGCGCGGCCTGGAACACGGTGCGCGAGACGGTCGCGCACTGAGCGCCTGCCGGCGCCTCTATCTCGACGACTTCAGGTAGCTGCGCAAGCCGTGGGTCAGCACCGCGGGGAACACGCTGGCGTGGTCTTCCTCATGGAATACCCGCAAGCGCGTCTTCAGGCCCGGATAGCGGCGCTGCGCGAGCGCGCCGTCGAATTCGCGCAAGTCCTCCACCATGTCGGCCTCCTCCTCGCCGCGCGAGCGCCGCTTGCCCGGCGCCAGGCGCTCCAGCCCACCGATCCCGAAGAACACCGAGGCCGGCAAGTCCGTGTGGCGCGCGGCATAAGCCTGCTCGCGCCCGAACATCACGCCGCCGTCGAACCAGAGCGACGGGCTGCCGAGGATGTAGTGCTCGAAGCTGCGCGGCGTGCTCAGCAGCAGCTGCAGGCCGAGCAGGCTGCCGTAGGAATGGCCGACGAAGACCTTGCGTTCCATATCGGCGCGGTAGTGGCGCGCGACCAGCGGCAGCACTTCGCCGGTGAGGAATTTGCCGTAGGCGGCCGCGCCGCCGAATTCCGGCGCCCGGCCCGGCATGTCGGCGCGATAGGCCTGCTTGCGCGGCACGCTGGGCGTGTAGTCGCGCCGGCGGCTATGGTTGCCGCTGTCGCCCTTGGCGTAGGACAGGCCGACCACGATCGCTTCCTCCATGCCCGCATGCTTGTGCAGGCGCTGCACGATGCTGCGCACGACCGGGAAGGCGTAGTTGGCGTCGGTCACGAACAGCACCGGGTAGCGCTGGCCGCCTTCGCGGTATGAGTCCGGCAGGGCCACGTACAGCTGGTAGTCGCGCTGCAAGGCTTGCGCGCGGATGTCGCGCACTTCGGTGTTGTCCAGGGCATAGGGTGACGGGGCGGACGGAGCCGCAGCGGCGCCGCCGGACAGGCAGCACAGGGCCAGCAGCAGGCCGGCGGTCTTGGTGTGGATGAAGGTCATGGCGATTCCGTAAGCGATTGCAGTCCCCGCGCCAGCAGTACGCATACGCACAGCACGGGCAGGTAGACGGCGAAGGTCCAGGCCTGGGTCTCGCCCAGTACGGCGCGGTACAGCGCAACCGCGCCCAGGACGACAAACATGTGCGACAGATAGAGCTCGTAGCTCAGGCGCCCAATGCGCGCCAGCCAGCCCAGGCCGCGCCGGGCCGCGGGCGGGTGGGCGTGGAAGGCCGACAGCAGCAGGCAGGCGCCGATGCACAGGACGTACAGGCTGGACTTGAACAGGTGGCGGTGCACCAGGTCGGACCACCCGAGCGCCGCCAGCAGGCAGCATGCACCCAGCAGCGCCATGGCGCGCGCCGTGCCCCTGGCGGGACGCCAGCGCTGGGCCAGCATGGCGGCCAGCACGCCCCAGGCGATGGCGGCCATGCCGGGCAGGTAGGCTTTCTCCCACCATACCTCGTCCGTGACCGGGACCAGCGCGCGCAGCGGCAGCAGGGCCAGGGCCCAGGCCAGCAGCAGGCCGGCCAGCACCCGGCGCGGCAGCCACAGGCACAGCAGGGGGAAGCCCAGGTAGAACACTTCTTCGATCGACAGCGACCACAGCACGTCCCAGCCCGCCGGCGCCCAGCCGGTGCGGCCTTCGTAGAGGTTGAAGGTGAAGCTGAGCGCCGATCCGAGCAGGCCGCCCACGCTCTGGTCCGCGCTTTCCGGCGCGAAGCCGGGCACGCCCATCCAGCCCAGCGCCGCCAGGCAGGCCAGGACCAGGGCCAGCAAGGGCAGGATACGGCGCGCGCGCGCCGCATAGAAGCGGCGCAGGTCGGCCCGGCCAAGGTCTCCGTCGCGTTCGATGATGCTGCGCGCGATCAGGAAGCCGGAGATGACGAAGAAGACGTACACCGCCTCGTAGCCGTTGAAACCGATGGCGTCGAGCAGCCGCCTGGGCCACCATTCGCCCAGCAGGCTGGGGCCCAGCGGCAGGCGGAAAGGCAGCGCCAGGTGGTGCACGATCACCAGCAGGATGGCCATGCCGCGCAGGCAGTCGATGCCGGCGTTCCTGGCGCGGCCGTGCGCCTGCGCGGTGTCGAGGATGGCGGCCGACGGAAACGGCGCCGTCATTGGCCGGCCCCGCGGTCCAGCGCTTCCAGCAGCGCATGGGCCGCCTCGATCCGCGCCGGAATCGGGAAGCTCTTGTTGGCCAGCAGGACGATGCCGATCTTCCGGTCAGGCACGAACAGCGCATAGGCGCCGAAGCCCCGGGTCGAGCCGGTCTTGTTGAACAGCGTGCCCGCTGGCGCCCGCGCCGCCCCCGCGGCGATGGGGCTGGCCGGATTCGGGTCCAGGATCATCCCGGCGGCATTCCCAGCCAGCAGGCGCGCCAGGCTCAGCGGCGGGCGGTACTGCTCCCAGCCGAGCCCCTGCACCATCTCGCCGACGCGGTAGTAGCCGGCATGGGTCCCTTCCACCGCGCGCCGTGCCGCCCCCGCCAGACGGGACGGGTCGATGTTCGCCTGGAGGTAGCGGACCATGTCGGCGGCGCTCGACTTGATGCCGTAGGTCTGGGCATTGAGCGCCGCGTGCGTCATCCGCGCCGGTTTGCCCTCCGCGTCCACACCCCAGGCGTAGCGTCCCATCGCGGCAGGCGGCACCACCGCATAGGTGTCGCGCAGGCCGAGCGCGGGAAGCAGCTGCCCTTCGAGCGCCTCGCCGAAGCCCTGGCCCAGCGCGGCGGCCGTCGCCTGGCCCAGCAGGCCGATGCTCGGGTTGGAATAGCGGCGCATGGTTCCCGGCGCGGCGTCAGCTTGCCATGCGCCGTAATAGGCCATGGTCGCCGCCATGCCCTCCACCTCCCCGGGGAATTGCAGCGGCAGGCCGCCCGCCGTATAGGTGCCGAGGTGGCGCAGGCTGGCCTGGTCGATGGGGCGGCCCTTGAGCGCGGGCAGATAGGCGCCGGGATGGGCGTCGAGCGAGAGCTTGCCCTGGGCCTGGGCGTACAAAGCCAGGGTCGCGGCGAAGGTCTTGCTGATCGAGCCGAGTTCGAACAGCGTGTGTTCGGTCACCGGTGCGCCGTCCTGCGTCGAGGCCAGGCCGTAGTTGAAGAACATGGTCCGGCCGCCGGCGGTGATGCCGACCGCCATGCCGGGCACGCCGTACTGCGCCATCAATGGACGGATGGCGCGGTCGGCAAGCGCGCGCAGCGCCGCGGGTTCGGCCGCCTGTGCCTGGGCGGCGAGCGGCAGGATGCAGGCGCAGGCCAGCGCCGCGCGTGCGAGGGAAAGCAGTGACAGGTGCAAGAAGGTCTCCCGGAATGATCGCTGTAAAAGCACAGTCTAGGGAGTGCGGCGCGGCGGGAACAGCGCAGCCGTCCCAGCCACGCGGATGTTCGTCACATGGCCGACTTGAGCGCCGCCAGGTAACGCTCGCTCACCGCCGCCACGGCGCCGCTGCGCAGCGTCAGGCGGTAGCTGCCCTCGCCATCGGTCGCCAGCAGCGCGATCTGGTCGCGCCTGACGATGGTGCTGCGGTGCACGCGCAGGTAGTCGCCCGGCGGCAGCAAGGTTTCCATGCGGTTCAGCGTGATCCGGTGCAGCACGCTGCGCGCCGCCAGGTGCAGTTCGACATAGTTGCTGGCGGCCTGCATCCACAGGATGTCCTCGAAGCGGATGCGCTCGATGCTGCCCACCGAACGCACGTTGACGTGCTCCATGCGCCGGGCCTCGGCCGAGCCCATGGCTGCGCCGGCGTAGTCGCGCAAGGCGGCCGCGTAGGCGCCGCGCTGGCGCTGGGCCAGCATGCCCGCGGCCCGCTCCACCGCTTGCGCCAGGCGGGCGTCGCCGATCGGCTTGAGCAGGTAGTCGAGCGCGAACACCTCGAAGGCGTCGATCGCATGCTCGCTGTAGGCGGTGACGAAGATGACCAGGGGCGGCGCGGGCTGGAGGGCGAGTTCGCGCGCCAGGACCAGTCCCGATTCGCCCGGCATCTGGATGTCGAGGAAGACCACGTCGACCGCGTGCTGCCCGAGGGCCGCGCGCGCGGCGGCCGCGCTGGCGCATTCGGCGGCCAGCTCCCAGTCCGAGGCCTCGACCAGGGCGAGGCGCAGGTTGCTGCGGCTGCGCGCCTCGTCGTCGACGATCAGGTAGCGTACCGGCATCGCGCTAGTCCCGGTCGCCCATCGGCAGGCGGATCTCGGCCACGAAGCGTTCGCCGTCCAGCCCGGCCCGCAGCGAGGCCGCCGGATGCATCAGGCGCAGCCGGTCGCGCGTGTTCGCCAGGCCGAGGCCGGCACCGGGGTTGATGGATGCCTGGCCGCTGGCCGGGTTGGTCACCCGGATCGACAGCACCTCCCCCTCGCCTGGGGCCTCACTTTCAAGTTCACGCGCGAAGCACACGCGGATATCGCCCGGCCCTTCCCTGCAATCGAGGTCGTGGCGCAGCGCGTTTTCGAGCAGGGGCTGCAGGATCAGGGGCGGACAGCCGATCTCGTGCAGCCAGGGACCGGCGCCTTCGATCCCGACCTGCAGCCGGTCCTCGTAGCGCAGGCGCTGCAGGTCCAGGTAGTCGCGCACGAACTGCAGCTCCTCGGCGACGGTGGCGGTATTGCACGCGCTGGCCGAGAGCGCGTAGCGCAGCAGGTCGCTCAGCCGCCCGATGCCGCCCAGGGCCAGCGCCTTGTCGTTGGCGCGCACCAGGGCGCTGATCGCGTTGAGCGCGTTGAACAGGAAGTGCGGTTCGAACTGGGCGCGCAGCGCCAGCATGCGCTGTTCTTCCAGCGCCAGGCGCAGGTTCAGCATATCGGTCTGCGAGCGCTGCCAGGCCAGCTCGCGCTGCAGCGCATGGCGCCAGTAATGGATCGCCAGGATCGCGGCGAAAGTCCCGGTGGTGGAGAACCAGCCGACCAGCAGCATCTTGAGGAACAGCTGCCAGGCCTCGTCCGGGCCGGCCACCGGCAGGTAGCCGCGCAGCCAGGCCATGTACAGCCATTGCAGCGGCTGGAACACGGCCATCAGGCCGACGAACAGGGCGACCACCCGGCGCGGGCGCGCCACCAGCTCGGGCCGGCGCGCCAGGGCCAGGCTCAGGCCCGCGCTCAGGACGATCAGCGGCACCGCGTATTCGATGAACCAGGTGACCAGGAGGGCCGGATAGTGGCTCTCGGCGCCGGCTCGCAGGTTGTCGCTGTAGGTCTGCAGCGCGCCGAGCGCGCTGACCGCCGTCCACGCGAGCACGGCCCAGGCGACGGTCTTGAAGGGCGGCGTGGGCGCGGCCGGGAATGCGTGGTTCATGGTGCGCCGAGTATAGCAGCGCGCCAGCGCCGCGGGACCAGCGGGCGCAGGGCTTTCGTCACGCCGGCCGGGCGATTCGTCCCGCCGCCAGGCCGCCGGGGTTCAGTCCGGTATTCAGGCGTGCGCGAGACGCATGCGCCGTGCGGCCGGTGCCGATGCCGATGCCGTGTCGGCATGGACGGTGAAGGTGCTGACCAGTTGCGCCAGCGAGGCCGCCTGGTCCTGCAGCGAGGCCGCGGCGGCCGCGGCCTCCTCGACCAGGGCCGCATTCTGCTGGGTGGCGCCGTCCATCTGGGTGATCGCGGCGTTGACCTGCTCGATGCCGAGCGTCTGTTCGGCGCTGGCCGAGGCGATCTCGGACATGATGTCGGTGACGCGCGTGATGCCCTGCACGATTTCCTGCATGGTGGCCCCGGCCTCGTCGACCAGGCGGCCGCCGGCATCGACCTTGGACACCGAATCGGTGATCAGGGCGCGGATCTCCCTGGCCGCGCCCGCCGAGCGCTGGGCCAGGTTGCGCACTTCGGAGGCGACCACGGCGAAGCCCCGCCCCTGCTCGCCTGCACGCGCGGCTTCCACCGCCGCGTTCAGGGCCAGGATGTTGGTCTGGAAGGCGATGCTGTCGATGACCCCGATGATGTCGCCGATCTGCTTCGACGACGCGTTGATCGACTCCATCGTGGCCACCACCCGCGACACCACGGTGCCGCCGCGCACGGCGATTTCCGCGGCGGCCAGCGCCAGCGTATTGGCCTGGCGCGCATTGTCCGCGTTCTGGCGCACGGTGCCGGTCAGTTCCTCCATCGACGACGCGGTCTCCTCCAGCGAGCCGGCCTGCTGCTCGGTGCGGGCCGACAGGTCGAGATTGCCCGCCGAGATCTGGCGCGAGGCCGTGACAATGGTCTCGGTGCCGGCGCGCACGTCGGTGACGGTCTTGAGCAGCTGTCCGTTCATGGTCTTCAGGGCCGCCAGCAGCTCGCCGACCTCGTCGCGCGTATCGACGCGAATGTCGGCGGTCAGGTCGCCCGAGGCCACCCGCCCGGCCAGCCTGACGGCGCTGCCCAGGGGACGCGTGATGCTGCGCGTGAGCGCCAGGCCGAAAGCCGCGCCGCACAGCAGGGCCACGGCGCCGATGGCGATCAGCAGGCGCTGCCCTTCCGCGTGCATGGTGTCGATGCGGCGGCTGGCATCCTGGAACAGCTGTTTCTGGTAAGCCGCGACGTCCTGCACCGAGCGGATATAGCGTTCCATCGCAGGCAGCAAGGATGCGCCGACATAGGCCTTGAGCTCTTCGCTGCCCGCGCCGAGCACGGCCTTGCGCTCGTAGGCCTCGTCGCGAATGCCCATATAGGTCTTTCTGTTCTCGGCGACGGTTTGGAGCAGCGCCTTGCCCTGGTCGCTCTCGACCAGGGCTTCGAGCTCCTTCTGCACCTTGCTCAGGTTCGCGCTGACGGCTTTCATCTCGGCGGCGTAGTAGGCGTCGTCGGCGGGATCGGTGCTCTTGGCCCTGGCCAGGGTGCGCACGCTGTTGGTGGCAATGCCCGACAGCCAGTCGCTGGCGAGGCTGGCCTTGTGCTCGGCCATGGCCATGGCTTCCTTGGCGTGGTCGATCCGGCCCAGTTGCCACAGCGCGCCGGCCAGCATGAGGCTCATGAGAACGAGGATGGCGGCGAAGGCGGCGCCGAGGCGAGTGCCAATACGGAGATTGTTGAACTTCATTGTCGACCGATCAAGCTGAGGAAGAATCCCCGGGGCGCTGCAAGGCCTGCCGGGGGACGCACCACCACCCTCCATGCCGGGCGGGTATTAGAGAATCTACTCTAAATGCTTTCTACGGCGCAAAGATAGGTGAAAAGAATTTCTATCTGTTAAAGTAAATGCAATAAAAACGCTTTAAAAACAACGACTTAATACAAAATAATCATCGAAGTTAGTCGAAATATAAAGCCTCGCGCCGCTCGGCATGGCCGGGAGCGCGAGTGTGGGCGGAAAGCCAGTCAGGGCTCAAACGCTATCCGGCAAGCAACGACGCGGGGTGTTATCATTTCGCTCTTTCGCCGTACACAGCCACTCGCTATCGCTCCTCATGAAAGGCGCATCCCCCCAGGAGCTCGCTCCGCAGGAATTCGAATTCGAGACCCTGAACCTGCAGGTCGGCGTCCGCCTCCAGCTGGTGACCCACCGCCGCGTCAAGCCGGTCTCCTATTTTTCCAGCCTGATCGGCTACCTGAAGGACGAGTACATCATCGTCAAGATCCCGCTCGAGAACGGCAATCCGATCGGGCTGACCGAGGGCGAGCGCGTCACCATCCGGGTCTTCTCCGGCGTCAACGTCTGCTCCTTCGCCTGCTCCGTCGAGCGGGTGTTCGGCCGGCCGCTGTTCTACGTCCACCTGTCCTTCCCGACCTCGATCCAGGGCACCAGCCTGCGCGGCGCCATGCGGGTCAGGACCGAGCTACCGGCCCGCGTGCGCAGCACCGCCACGCCGGAGCTGGCGCCGATCGACTGCACCCTGGCGAATATCTCCGTCACCGGCGCCCGGATCGATTCACCCTTCCCCTTCCCGCGCGGCGAGGAAAAGCTGGCGCTGCAGTTCACGGTGGCCATCCCGGCCGCCAACCAGGAGATGCGCATCGACACCCTGGCGCTGGTGCGCAACGCCACGATCGACGAGTCGGCCGCCGGCCAGGGCGAGATCTACCGCTATGGCGTGCAGTTCCTGGACCTCGATCCCATGCACGCTACCGTGCTGCAGAACATGACCTACGAGGCCCTGCTGGCCGACCGGATGAAGATCGTCTGAGCGCCGCCTGCTCCGCAATCACATCCAATTAGAATGTTTTGCCTAGACAACTTCGCTATAAATTAGTTTTGCGATAACATATGTTGCCGTACGGCATGATATTCTCTGCACTTTTCAATATCCGGAATGGCAGCAATGTCCGACGCAGTCGTCAATAAGTACTATCTCGAGAAGGTCATCGAGCTGGCCGAGCAGTTGCCGGTCGTCGCGACCGAAGACATCTATGATGCACGCGGCAACAAGCTGCTCGCCAAGGGCGCCAAGGTCTCCCGCGTCCTGCAGGAAAAGCTCATCCTGCACAAGCTCACCAAGCCGATCGAGGCCTCGCTGCGCGTGACCGGCGGCGTTGACGCCAACCTGGTGGTCAAGACCGCCGAGCGCCTGCTGGCCGAGAACAAGGCGCTGGAGGCGATCGTCGCCGTCTCGCAGGGCAACGGCCCCTCGCCGCTCGCCCTGCTGTCGCGCCTGGAGTTCGGCAACGCGACCACGATGATGCTCACGATCTCCGAGCGCGGCGGCAACGAGGCGCTCGACCATGCGGTGACGGTCGCGATCGCGGCCGCCTGCTTCGCCAAGCACCTGGACTTGTCGCCCGAACTGCAGCAGTCCTGCGCACTGGCCGGCCTGCTCCACGATATCGGCGAACTGTACATCGACCCTGCCTACCTGGCGCCCGGACGACAGCTGCAGCCGCACGAATGGGCCCACCTGGTGGTTCATCCGCGCACCAGCCAGATGCTGATCGCCGAGCACGAAGCCTATCCGCAGGAAGTAGCGCGGGCCATCGCCGAACACCACGAGCGCCTGGACGGTTCCGGCTATCCGCGGCGCCTGGCCGGCGCAGCCATCAGCCCTTGCGGCCGGGTGCTCGCGGCGGCCGAAGCCGTCTGCGCCATGCTGCGCACGGCGCACGGGCTGGAGCGGGCGGAAATCGCGCTCAAGCTCATCACGAGCGAGCATGACAGGCGCATCGCCGCCGTGGTGTCGCGCGCCAGGAAGCACCTGCGCGGCAGCGTCGGCCAGGCGTGCGCCGAACGCTCCGTGCTGGACCGCGACGCCCGCCTGTACCGCCGCATCGTCGACGGCATGGGGACGGCGCAGGCGCTGGCGCAGAGCGCCGGCCTGAGCCCCTCTACCCGCGACCTGCTTGAACGCATCGCTGCGCGCATGGCGCAGCTGCAGCGCGCCGCCCTGAGCTCGGGCCTGGACCTGGTGCTGCTGCCGGAGGGCGAGGACGGCTTCGACGGCCTGCTGGTGTTCGAACACGCCGTCGCCACCAGCGAGATCGGCTGGCGCCTGCGCGAACTGTCGCGCGAACTGGCGCTCGCCACCTGCAGCGCCGGCGAGCGGGCGATCATGGCGCCTCTTGTGTCCTTCCTCGATCCGGTGACCGGTCCGGCGCTCGAACACGCCGCCTGAAGGCCTAGGTCCGCACCGGATAGCCGGTGATGCGCGCGATGTCGCGGTACATCGGCTGCAGGCGGCGGTACATCTTCACATACACGTCGCGGTACAGGCGCTCGTAGATCGCCTGGTTTTCCGGGATCGGTTCGAATACCCGTCCCACCCGCGTCATCGCCTTCACGGCGCTCGGGAAATCCGGATACAGCCCCAGGCCGACCGCCGCGTCGATGGCCGCTCCCAGGCCCGAAGTCTCGTACACATGCGGGCGCGAGGTCGGCAGGCCGAAGATATCGGCCGTCAGCTGCATCGCCGCGTCGCTCTGCGAGCCGCCGCCGGACACGCGCAGCTCGGTGATCGGCACGCCGCTGCGTTTCTCGATCCGCTCCTTCCCCTCGCGCAGCGCATAGGCCAGCCCCTCCAGGATGGCGCGGTAGACGTGGGCGCGCGTGTGCACGTCGCCGAAGCCGATGATCGCGCCCTTCGCCTCCCTGCCCGGCACCCGGATGCCCGGCGTCCAGTAGGGCTGCAGCATCAGGCCCATGGATCCGGGCGGCACCGCGTTGGCCAGCTCGTCGAACAGCCGCTCCGGCGCCACGTCTTCCTGCAGCGCGCGCGCCTGCTCGTGGTGGCCGAACTGCTCCTTGAACCAGTTGACCATCCAGTAGCCGCGAAATACCTGGACCTCGGTGCTGTAGGCGCCCGGCACGGCGGCCGGATACGGCGGCACGAAGGGCGTCACCTCGACGTAGCGCGCGCTGGTCGTGTTGATGGTGGCGGTGGTGCCGTAGCTCAGGCAGCCCACGTGCGGCTCGCTGCAGCCGGCGCCAATCACTTCGCAGGCCTTGTCGGCGGCCGCCGCCAGCAGCGGCAGGCCTTCCGGAATGCCGGTCGCGCGCGCCGCCTCCGGCGTGACCTCGCCCAGGCGCGTGCCCGGCTCGGCCAGCTCGGGCAGCATGTGCGGCGCCACGGCCAGGGCCTGCCATTTCCAGTCGCGCGCCGCGGCCCAGCGCAGGCGCTTGTAGTCGAAAGGCAGGTAGGCCACCTGCGAGCCGGACGAATCCACGTAGCGGCCGCACAGGCGGTAGTTCAGCCACCCGGACAGCAGCAGGACCTTGTCGGTCTTGCGCCACACCTCCGGCTCGTGCGCGGCGATCCAGTTGACCTCGGCCTCGCCGCGGAAGTAGTCGATGGTGTCGGCCACGCGCGCCAGCTTGAAGGCGGCGCGCCACAGTGGCCCGATCGGCGGCACCTGTTCGGTGCGGCGCTGGTCGAGCCAGGTGATCGCGGGCCGCAGCGGGCGTCCGTCCTTGTCGAGATTGACGACGGTGCCCCGCTGGGTGGTCACGGCCACGCCGGCCACGCGTTCGCGGTCGGCGCCCGGCATCTCCCACAGCCGCAGGCAGGCTTCGCACACCGCCTGCCAATACCCCTCGGCGTCGTGCTCGGCCCAGCCGGGTTGGGTGGAAAAATAGGCTTGCAGGTGCACCTGCGACTTGGCGACGATGTCGCCGCGCAGGTCGAACAGCAGCGCGCGCACGCTCTGGGTGCCATTGTCGATGGCGAGGATCAGCGGTTCAGGCATCGTTGTTATCGTTGTGGTCAGGCGGCGGGAATGCCGTAGCACTCGCGCCATAATGCCATGTAGCCGGCCTGCTCGGCCAGCCAGCGGGCCTCGTCCCAGCCCAGCTCCGGCCGGCAGATGGTCTTGATGCGCGCCAGGTGCGCGGCCCCGCCCTGCGGCAGCAGGATGCCCAGGCGGGTGCGGCGCAGCAGCAGGTCGGCCAGGGTCCGCACGCGCTCGGCGCGCGCGGCCCAGCGCAGTTCGGCCCACAGGGTCTCGGTGCCCGGCACCGTCTCCAGCTCGCCCTCCTCCGCCGCATCGACCAGCGCCTGGGCGTGCGGTCCATAACGCCCGCCCAGGCGCCGCAGCACGGAACCCGGCAAGGCGCGGCACAGCGGCGGCGCCACGCGGGCGAACACCGGCACCGGATCCAGCTTCGCCCGCCATCCCGGCAGCTGGGGCGCGGCGTGGCGCAGGGTGTCGAGCGCGATGGCGCGGAAGGTGGTCAGCTTGCCGCCCGTGACCGACACCAGGCCGGGCTCGGACCACACCGTATGCTCGCGCCTTTCCTTCGAAGGCGCGCCGTGCTGGCCGCCGTCGATCACGGGGCGCACCCCGGCATAGGTCGCGAGCACGTCGGCGTCCTGCAGGCCAAGCTGCGGGAAAGCGGCGCGCAGCGCGGTCATCAGGTAATCGAATTCATCGCGCGTGATGCGCGCTTCCAGGTGCAGGCCCTCGCCATGGTCGACGTCGGTGGTGCCGACCAGGGTCGCGCCTTCCCATGGGAAGGCGAACACGGGGCGGCGGTCGCCGGGATGCAGCAGGCTCACCGCCTGCGCCAGCGGCAGGCGCCAGGACGGCAGCACCAGGTGGCTGCCGCGCAGGGGACGCAGGCGCGGGCCCTTGCCTTCGCCGCCCAGCGCGCCGGCCCAGGCCCCCGCCGCGTTCACCACCACGCGGGCGCGCACGGATTGCTCCTGGCCGCCGCGCTCGTCCAGCAGGCGGGCGCCAACTATTGGGCCGCCCTCGCGCACCAGGCCCCGCACCGCCACATAGTTGAGCGCCTCCGCCCCGTGCGTGCGGGCCTCGTCCAGCACCCGCAGCACCAGGCGCGCATCGTCGGTCTTGGCGTCGGTGTAGCGCACCCCGCCCAGCAGGCCGTCGCGCCGCACGTTCGGCGCCAGCATGGTGAAGCCGTCCGCCGTCTCCCAGTGCGGCTCGCGCCGCCCGGCCAGCCGGTCGTAAATGCGCAGCACGGCCAGGAAACCGAGCCGGCGCGGCCAGCCCCCGCCGTGGTCGGCGAACGCGAAGCCCTGGGGCTCGACCAGTCCCGGCGCCTCGCGCAGCAACGCCTCGCGCTCGCGCACCGACTCGCGCGTCAGGCGCAGCTGGCCCTCGGCCAGGTAGCGCAGGCCGCCATGCACCAGCTTGGACGAGCGGCTGGAGGTGCCCCAGGCGAAGTCGCGCTGCTCCACCAGCAGCGCGCTCAGGCCGCGCCGCGCCGCCTCGAGCAGGATGCCGGCGCCGGTGATGCCGCCGCCGATCACCAGCAGATCCCACTCGCGCGCGGCCAGGGCCTCGACATCCACCGCGTGGTCCCTCATCGGTTCACCAGCTTGCCCGGATTCATGCGGCGCTCCGGGTCGAAGTGGCGGAACAGCGAGGCCATCGCGCTCAATCCCAGTTCGCCCTTCTCGGCCGCCAGCCAGGGCGCGTGGTCGGTGCCCACCCCGTGCTGGTGGCTGATCGTCCCGCCGCTGGCGACGATGGCGTCCGACACGCGGTCCTTCAGCTGGCGCCAGCGCGCCACGTCGGCCTCGTAGTCGCCCGCCAGGCGGAACACGAAGGTCGAGTACACGCTCGCGCCCTGCGGGTACAGGTGCGACAGGTGGGTGTAGGCGTGCACCTTCTCGCCGAAGGGCTCCAGGGCCCGCGCCGCGGCCGCCTCGATGGCTTCCATCGCCGGCGTCACGCGCGACCAGTCGAGCGCCGTCTCAACGGTGTCGATGGCATAGCCCTGGGTCCACAGGACGTTGCGCAGGTAGACGCTGCGGAAGCGGTTGCGGCGCCAGCGCTCGCCCAGCATGCGGCCCAGGTGCACGCCGCCGTGGGGGCGCGCCATGGCCAGGGCCGCATCCAGGGCCTGCTTGCATTGCTTGCGGTGGCCGCTGACGCCCACCAGCATCATGCACATGCCGGCGCCGCAGCCGCGCCAGCCCAGGTAACGCCGCAGCAGGCCGACCCGGCGCGGGTGGCCGGCAAGGGTCAGCATGGTGGAGGTCTCCAGGGCGTTCGACAGGCGCAGCATCGACAGCGGCAGCCGCGCCTGGGCCAGGCCGCGCACCGCCTGGACCGCCTTGTCCCAGCTGGGGAAGAACACGGCGTGGAAGGCTTCGTGCTCCGGCAGCCGGGTGACGCGCACGCTGGCGTGGGTCAGGATGCCGAGCCGGCCTTCCGAGCCCAGCACCATCTCGCGCAGGTCGATGCCGGCGGCAGAGGCGGGGAAGGTCGGGATCTCGAGGGTGCCGACCGGCGTTTCGACCCTGCCGCCGGCGAACAGCTGCTCGATGCGTCCGTAGCGCAGCGACTGCTGGCCGGAAGAGCGCGTGGCGACCCAGCCGCCCAGGGTCGAGTACTCGAAGGATTGCGGGAAGTGGCCCAGGGTATAGCCATGGGCGCGCAGCTGGGCTTCCAGGTCCGGCCCGGTGACGCCGGCGCCGAAGCAGGCCAGCTGGGCTTCGGAGTCGAGCGAGACCATGCCCCGCATGCGCTGCATGGCGATGCTCAGGACCGGACGCGCCGCCGCGCCCACTTCCAGGTGGCCGGCCACGCTGGTCCCGCCGCCATAGGGAATCACGTCGGCGCCGTACAGGGCGGCGAAGTCCAGCAGTTCGCGCACCTGCTCGCTTGATTCCGGGAAGGCTACGGCGTCCGGCACCTTGCCCAGGCGCCCGTGGCGCAGGCGCA
This sequence comes from Massilia sp. DD77, assembly GCF_036961685.1. NCBI lineage: Bacteria > Pseudomonadati > Pseudomonadota > Betaproteobacteria > Burkholderiales > Oxalobacteraceae > Massilia > Massilia sp. DD77. The sequence continues at coordinate 36,049 of NZ_JBAMDH010000029.1, read as the reverse complement.
GCCAGTCCGGCAGGCTCTGGCCCAGCGCGTGCAGGGCGCGCGTCTCCGGCGAGGCGTCGACCAGCCAGTGCGGCGGCAGGCGCCCGGCGGGCAAACCGGCGCAGGCCTGCTCGAAGCTGGCGTCGGCCGGCGCCCTGCCCTTGCCGACCCGCCCCTCCAGGAAGGCGCGCGCCTCCGTACCCAATTCCATCTCGACCGTGTCGTCTCCCCACCCGTTCCAGCGTCGCATGCCTTGTTTTTCCCGTTATACTGGTTATTGCCATTCTGGCCATTGCATGCAACATTAAGCGGGAAGTCCAACGCCGTATTGCGCTTTCATGACACAGCCTTGCTCCAATACGCCAAACCTTGCGTCACACTCCGGCGCCGTCCCCGACAACGGCCGGGTCACCGGTCCCTACCTGCAGCCGCTGCTCGACGCGGCCGCGGAACGCGGCGTCGCGCCCGCGCATCTGGCGGCCGGCGCGGGCCTGCCGGCCGGCCTGCTGCTTTCCCCGCCCGAGACCCTGCCCGCGCGCGACTACATCGCCCTGCTCGACGCCGGCGCGCGCCTGGCGGACGATCCGCATTTCGGCCTGCACGTGGGAGAGAAGGTCCGTCCCGGCACCTTCAGCGCCTACGGCATGATGCTGCTGGCCTGCAGCGACTTCGCCCAGGCCCTGGCCCAGACCCAGCGCTACGAGCAGCTGGCCCATGACCTGGGACGCACCCGGGTGGCGATCGACGGCGCCGACGCGGTATATGCCTGGGACAGCCACTATCCGCAGGCCAGCCGGCACCTGGTGGAAAGCGTGTTCGCGGGCATCCGGGTGTTCGGCAGCTGGCTCGCGGGCCGGCCGCTGACACCAGCGCGCGTGAGCTTCGCGCACCGCAGCGGCGCCGACGCCGGCGAATACCGGCGCATCCTGGGCGTGACGCCCAGCTTCGGCGCGCCGGCCCACGCGGCGCACTTCGACGCCGCCATCCTGTCGCTGCCCGTGCCCAACGCGGACGTCAGCCTGTATCCGCTGCTGCGCCAGCACGCGGAACGCCTGCTGGGCGAGCGCGCCCAGGGCGACGGCGTGGTGGCCCAGGTGCGCGCGGCCCTGCTGCGCCGCCTGCCCAACAACGGCGCGCGCCTGCCCCTGGTGGCGGAAGACCTCGGCATGTCGGCGCGAACCCTGCAGCGCAAGCTGGCCGACGCCGGCACCAGCTTCCAGGCTGTGCTGGACGCGGTGCGCTACGCGCTGGCCCAGGACTACCTGCGCCAGCGCGACCTGGGCCTGGTGGACATCGCCTTCCTGCTCGGCTTCCAGGAGCAAAGCGCGTTCACCCACGCCTTCCGCGAATGGAGCGGCAGCAATCCGGGAGCGTGGCGCGAGCAGGCGGGCTAGCTGCGCCTTCCGCGGCTGCGGCCGTGCTGCCCGCGAGTGCATCGGGACTTAGTGGACGAACAATGAAGTTCGCCACAAGCTCTCCTGTGAGACGGTCAGATTCTGGCGCGCTGTTCTTGCAAATTTTGTTTGCCACAAATGCGCGGCGAACGGTATTGCATCGGTCGCTCGCAAAAGTAGCGTCTGCTACAACCTTAGGGCACGAATCTGTTGCGTCGACCGGTTGGATGCGCAACCCGGAGCCGACATTTATCGAGTAGACCTGAAGCTACGCCGTTGTACGACTATGGATACCACGAATAAAGGCACAGAGATCAGAAGCCCCAGTAGCGCGGCAACGTGAAGCCCACCCAATAAGCCTGAAACCAGATAAGGACCGAATTGATGCCCACCGACGACACACTGCTCCACTGAGTACGGCGTCGGATTGCAGTTTGGAATTAGCCAGATGAGGCACTGGGAAAACAGCGAAACCACGAGGGGAATGAGCGTGACGCAAATCGCCGTGCGCTTTAATCTTTTTGAGCTAGCCATACTCTCCCTTTTGCTCTAAATTCGAAGGACCGCGTGTGGCCGGTTGCAGACCCATGCTTTCGCTTGATTGTATTTTGAGCCCATGATCAGGAAGCGAGACAATGGTTACCACTCTAAGTAGAAAGCGGAGTTCAGCGGGCCAGCTTGGCCGTACAGTACAACAGTAGATGCTCCAAATCGCCGCGTGTCGATTGTTCTCTTGCAGCTCGGTAGGAGGGTACATGGCTAAGAACCTGGTTGTGGGCATGGATGGCACTTGGAACAGTGTGTTACATCGAACCGGTGGCCACTCGAATATACCTGCCCTACTTTCTTGGGTAAATCGAAGCGGACAGTCCTCGACTTACATTGCTGGCGTCGGCAATGGACTAGGCACCTTTGGACAAGTGCTATACGGGGCACTAGGTCGAGGTGTATTTAGTGCAGCCAGACAAGGCTGGCAGTGGCTGCATCTAAACTACGAGCCGGGTGATCAGATATTCATCTTCGGGTTCAGTCGAGGTGCCTTTGCTGCACGCCACCTTGCTAGTATGATCGTTCGTCATGGCTTGAAAGGCTGGCGAGGCGACATTGAGACCGAGTTTCGGAAATGGCAACGCACGGTCCATGAGCCACCGCCCACTACACAGACGCCAGTGCATATGCTGGGCCTCTTCGACTGTGTACCGGGAAACCAGTTCTACGTGATGCGCGACCGTTCGCATTATCTAAATTCTGGGAAACTGGAGCCTGGAATCCTCAACGTTCGGCACGCAGTCGCCATCCACGAGCGACGCTGGTCATTCGCGCCTGTATTGTTTGAGCGTGGCTCGCGTAACGACAAAGCGTTTGACCAACGATGGTTTCCTGGATACCACAGTGATGTGGGCGGCGGAGGCAGCAAGAAAGTAGCTAATGGGCTGGCTGCTTTCAGTCTGTGGTGGATGATGCGCGAGGCGCATGGGTTGGGTCTAGAACTGAACTTAGTGAACTGCCCGAAGCATTATGGCGGAACTAACCTCAACGTCATTCAAGCCATTGACTTGAGCGACCCACCCAGGTGCTCGGACTGGCTCAGCACACGGTTGGGGCTAAAGGTCGAGCGCGAGAGTCTGCAATTGGCACATCTCGTAGGCGAGACACCCGACTTCTTCGACTTAGACGAGTGCTACCGCTGCAAAAGCGAAATGTTCGATGCACTGATTTCGCCAGAAGGGCAGCGCCGCATTGCCACCCTTAAAAAGCGCTCATAGATGCGAATCATGATACTCAGCATGCGCGAAAACGTGAGCTACGTAAGCGTCGGTGCCTATGACGTTTCGAGCTGCCAAACAGGAGCGAGATGATGCTTGCTACACCGCCGCGGAAGGAATTCATCTTACGCAGGACATGATCGCAAGGGCATCATGCTGCGCCTGGGCGGCGCCAATTGCCATCATGAAGCCGGCCGCGGCGGCGAGCCGTGCGCGCCGCACGCGCAAGCCGACTGCCCGGAGCCTGCAGCTCATTCGCATACCATGTCATCGTCCTGTTCCGGGCAGGCTTGCGCAGCCGGCCTCAGTCGCTTGCTCATCAGGGTGACTTCCTTGACGCCGAACGAGTCGACTCGTTCTTCCATGACACGCCAGCCCAGCCGGGTGTAGAAGCCGACCGCGCTCCCGACCGACAAATACATCGTCTCGACCCCGAGGGCATGCGCCTTGGCTTCGAGCGCCCGGACGATCTGTTCGCCAACCCCGGTGCCGCGGTAGGCCTCCTTGATATACATGCCGGCCAGCCAGGGCGACAGCCCTGGCTTCGTTCCCGGCTCCTCCAGCTTGATGCTGCCGGTGCCCAGCAGTTCGCCATCGCGCAGGGCGACAAAACTGATGGGCAGCCGCTCCGTATTCGCCCGCACTTCCAGCGTCGCCCGGAGCTGGTCCTTGCCGATGCCATCGGCCAGGAACAGGTCGGACCATTGGCCGAAAATCAGGTCCGTGATCTCGGGGATGAAGTGCCGGTGATGCGCGAGATAGTCGACGATCATGTGGATTCCCTTAGGCGATGGAATATTGACATGTTACCTAAGAAACACACGAGCGGATACTGGCGGCTTGGCGTCCGAACCCTGCCGGATCAACGCGGTATAATCAAAAGATTATTGCAAAGCGCCAACTGGATAACGCCGTGAACCCGCATCTCGACCAACTCCATCCCTACCCGTTCGAAAAGCTGCGCCAACTGTTCTCCGGCGTCACCCCCAACCCCGCGTATTCCCCGATCAGCCTCGGCATCGGCGAGCCCAAGCATCCGACCCCGGCCTTCATCGAGCGGGCATTGGTGCACGCGATGTCGGGCCTGTCGAGCTACCCCAGCACCCACGGCAGCGAGCCGCTGCGCGCGGCCATCGCCGCCTGGCTGGAACGCCGCTACGGCGTGCCGGCGCTGGACCCGGCCACGATGGTGCTGCCGGTGAACGGCTCGCGCGAAGCGCTGTTCGCCATCGCCCAGTGCATGATCGACGGCCGCAAGCCGGATGCGCTGGTGATGTGCCCGAATCCCTTCTACCAGATCTACGAAGGCGCGGCCTACCTGGCCGGCGCCCAGCCTTATTTCGTCAACTCGGAACCGGCGCGCAACTTCGCCTGCGACTACGGCAGCGTGCCGGACGCGGTGTGGCCGCGCGTGCAGCTGCTGTACGTCTGCTCGCCGGGCAATCCGACCGGCGCCACGCTGACACTGGACGACTGGCGCCAGCTGTTCGAACTGGCCGACCGCTGGAACTTCCTGATCGCTGCGGACGAGTGCTATTCCGAGATCTACAGCGGATCGGCGCCGCCGCTGGGCGCGCTGGAAGCGGCCCACCAGCTGGGCCGCGCCGAGGGCGAGCGCCCCTACCGCAACCTGATCGTGTTCTCCAGCCTGTCGAAGCGCTCCAACGTGCCCGGCATGCGCTCGGGCTTCGTGGCGGGCGACCCGGCCGCGATGAAGAAGTTCCTGCTCTACCGCACCTACTGCGGCGGCGCCATGTCGCCGCCGGTGCAGGCGGCCTCGATCGCGGCCTGGAACGACGAGCACCACGTGCAGGAAAACCGCGCGCTGTACCGCGAAAAATTCCAGCTCATCACCCCGTTGCTGAAGGAAGTGATGGACGTCGAGCTGCCCGACGCCGGCTTCTACCTGTGGGCCGACGTGCGCCGCAGCGGCCTGTCGGACGAGGAGTTCGCACGCCGCCTGTACGCCGACTATAATGTCACGGTCCTACCGGGCAGCTATCTCGCGCGCGAAGCGCACGGCACCAATCCGGGCCGCAACCGTGTCCGCATGGCCCTCGTGGCCGGCGTCGACGAAGGACTGGAAGCCGCGAACCGCATCGTCCAGTTCTGCCACGGGCTTGCCTGACTCCTTTGCCTGAACCAGCCTCCCCCCATCCCTACTAGACTGCATCATGACTCAACAACTCCAGAACATCATCGACACCGCGTGGGAACAGCGCGCGGAGATCAGCCCGTCGAGCGCCGGCGCCGAAGTGCGCGACGCCGTCGCCCACGTCCTTGCAGGCCTCGACAACGGCAGCCTGCGCGTGGCGCAGAAGGATACCGGCGACTGGGTCGTCAACCAGTGGATCAAGAAGGCCGTGCTGCTGTCATTCCGCCTCGAGAACAACGTGGCAATGCCGGCGGCGGCGGGCCTCGGCGGCAGCCTGCAGTTCTACGACAAGGTCCCGACCAAGTTCGCCGACTACACCGCGGAGGATTTCGCCAAGGGCGGCTTCCGCGTGGTGCCGCCGGCCGTGGCCCGCCGCGGCAGCTTCATCGGCAAGAACGTGGTGCTGATGCCGTCCTACGTCAACATCGGCGCCTACGTCGACGAAGGCGCGATGGTCGACACCTGGGCCACCGTCGGCTCCTGCGCCCAGATCGGCAAGAACGTCCACCTGTCCGGCGGCGTGGGCATCGGCGGCGTGCTGGAACCGATGCAGGCCAACCCGACCATCATCGAAGACAACTGCTTCATCGGCGCGCGCTCGGAAATCGTCGAAGGCGTGATCGTGGAAGAGAACTCGGTGATCTCGATGGGCGTGTACATCGGCCAGTCGACCAAGATCTACAACCGCGAAACCGGCGAAGTGTCCTACGGCCGCGTGCCTTCGGGCTCGGTGGTGGTGTCGGGCAGCCTGCCGTCCGCCGACGGCAAGTACAGCCTGTACTGCGCGGTGATCGTCAAGCGCGTGGATGCGAAGACCCGTGCGAAAACCGGCATCAACGAGCTGCTGCGCGGGGACTGATTCCGGTCTGCTTGCGCCCGTTGAACGCGTCGGCGGCGGAGCCGCCAACCCTCCCCTAGGGTCGGCGGGTTCCCCGCCGACGCGTCCGACAGGCCCTGAAACACCAAGACAAATACGGAGACGATGCCATGGCCATGGAACGCCTGTTCCAACTGATGAAGGAGAAGAACGCGTCCGACATGTTCTTCGCGGTGAACTCGCCGGTCCACATCAAGATCAACGGGAACCTCATCCCGATCAACCAGCACCGTCTCGAACCCGACAACATCCACTCGCTGCTGTCCGAGATCGCCACGCCCGAGCAGATGGCCGAACTCGAGCGCGAGAACGAATTGAACATGGGCGTGTCCGTGCCCAACCTGGGGCGCTTCCGCCTGTCGGCCTTCCGCCAGCGCGGCTCGATCTCGGCCGTGTTCCGCTTCGTGCCGGCCAGCATCCCGCCGCTGGGCGAACTGGGCCTGCCGACCGTGTTGTCCGAGCTGATCATGGAAAAGCGCGGCCTGCTGCTGGTGGTCGGCGCCACCGGGTCCGGCAAGTCGACCACGATCGCCTCGATGCTGGACCACCGCAACGAACAGCGCACCGGCCACATCCTCACGCTCGAAGACCCGATCGAGTACCTGTTCAAGAACAAGAAATCGATCGTCAACCAGCGCGAGATCGGCAGCGACGCCACCAGCTTCTATACGGCGCTGAAGAACTCGATGCGCCAGGCGCCGGACTGCATCCTGATCGGCGAGATCCGCGATCGCGAAACCATGGCCGCCGCACTTGCTTATGCTCAATCCGGCCACCTGGTGCTGGCCACCCTGCACGCCAACAACAGCTACAACGCGCTGAACCGCATCATCAGCTTCTACCCGATCGAAAACCGCGCCGCCCTGCTGCAAGACCTGGCGTCGAGCGTCAAGGCCATCGTCTCGCAGCGTCTCGTGAAATCCGCCGCCGGCGGCCAGCGCCAGGCGGCGGTCGAGGTGATGCTGAACACCCGCTACATCGGCGACCTGATCGAGAAAGGCGAGATCAGCCAGATCAAGGAAGCGATGGACAAGAGCCTGTCGCCTGGCTCGCAATCCTTCGAGACCGCCCTGTTCCGCCTGGTGCGCGAGGGCCTGGTGAGCCAGGACGAGGCGCTGGCGAATGCGGATTCCGCCACCAACCTGCTCTGGCTGCTCAACAACGGGCCGGAAAGCCAGGCGCAGCAGGAAGAGCAGAGTAAGCCCGATGAAGCGCAGGGCGCGTCGTTTACGGAGTTCACGCTCAATTCCTGAGGTGCCGGGGCGCTCGCCTCATGAAGTCCATGTCTGCTTGAAGGCGCACAGCCCCCCTGTTTTGACAATCGACAATGATGGGCGTATGGCGCTCGACAACAATGGCGACCTACCGTGGATAATGGAGGGTCGCCGTGGGTGTCAATCATCGATTTCCCCCGCCTCAGGATGCGCGAGGCTTCTTCAGCATCGGAGTGAACTTGAGGTAGACATTCGCCCCTTGCGCAAGGACGGTCTCGAGCAGCCGGTCCGCTGGTGGGAACAGCAGTACGATAAGGAAGGGACTGAGCTGCTGATTGGTCTCTTCCGGACATTCGCAGCGGTCGTTACCGTACTGCTCAACGCCCCCGGCGCCCCGTTCGCAAAGAGAGCGCCCCGTCACGACGACCATTTCCACCTGAAGCTGCGAGGTTGACTCATGCTGAAGACGCAAAAGCTTGCCTGGCTTTTCGCAGGTGTGGTCGTGGCAGGCTCACTCTCACTAGCGCTTGCCGCCACGCCCATCCATGGATGGAAGTCGATTCCCGGAGCGATCTATCTGATCCACGGCGGCATGCTTGCGGACAGGCAGTTGCCCTCCGCCGGCGACCGCAAGCTATCCATTCTGATCAATGGACCACCCGCGAAAGAAATGTTCGACGCTATCGGTCCCGATTTGCTGGAAACATGCTCAGGTGAAAAAGGCGATCGCGCTCGCGATAAAAAAGGGGGCCATTGCTCGTATAGTGCGCAGGATAAAGCAAGCAAGGAAGGCCCCTATCGCTGCTGGATCGGTATCGATCTTCGAACAGGCGACAGTGTCGGCACAGTTAGCTGCTAGGTCGTGCGCATCGACGACTCAGCATGATGCGAAGGCCGCGCGAAGCGCAAGGTCAGCCCGACTTGGGTTCCTTGTTACTGATCGTTTTCGAAATATGCCACTCGTCGCCCTGGTCCGCCTTCATTGATGCGAAGTAAGTCACAGCCCAGGCGCTATCTGGGATATGTTGATGTGCGAAAAAGAAGGCGGCTTCCCCCGCGTCGATCACTGCGGCCATGTTCGCTTCGCTACCAGCCTCCTCCGACCATTGCGTGATATGGCGCGTTTCTGCAGCTCCATCCGGTCCGTGAATCTGTACGGTGATCTGCGGCGTTGGATTCCACACCGTCGAGCTGCCCACATTCTTGGCGGATAGCGATATCGCATGAATGCGGTATTGTTCCGGCGTTTGGTGGACACTTGCTTCGAGCGAAAGCTCCACCCTGAGCGACAAGGTCCTGCCCTTGAAGAAGCGATAGTAGGAAAAGATGGAACCGGCGACCAGGATCAGCATCGTCACGATGCTGTTCAAGGCGGCGAGCGCGTCCTTCTGCCCGGCCAGCCAGCGCGAGGAGACGAGTTCGTGCTTCCAAGCGTTGGACAACGCAAGGACGATGACGCTCAGGCTCAGCACGAAGGTGATGGGCCCGGCATGCCTGCGCAGCCAGGTGATCACGAAGCGCTAGAGCAGGTAGTAGAGCAACAAGGCCACCACAAGGGCCAGCACGACCATCAGCCAGCCGCCCTTGAGCGGCGTGTTATGTCGCCGCATCATGATCCGCTCCCTCCCGAGCCATCAGGGCTCCCGTCGCCGGGACGCCCTACTCGAAGTAGACGTAGGCCGACACGCCGGCCACCATCAGCAATACGGTAATCAGCCAGAGACGCGGGAGAGGCGTGCGGTGGAGCAAGGTCTCGAAGTGCAGTTTCATGGACTCACCCTGGTCATTCTGCCAAGTCCATGCTAGTGCGTTCCACGCGGTGAGTAAAATTGATTTCGCTATGCGCGGCGTACGGGCCGATAGCCTTTGCGCCGTCGTGGCGGCCGTCGCTCGTCGGCCACCTGTGTACAATCCCCCAATGCGGAGCGTGTGCTATCCTCCCGCGTTTCCAAAATTCAAACAGCCTGCGCGCCTCGCGCGGGCGCAAGGATCTACGCCCATACCATGACCAAGACCGCGACCCTGTACGGCATCCCCAACTGCGACACCGTCAAGAAAGCCCGCACCTGGCTTGCCGACAACGGCCACGACTTCAGCTTCCACGACTTCAAGAAACAGGGCCTGAGCCGCGAACTGGTGGAGGGCTGGCTCGAGCAGCTCGACTGGGAAACCCTGGTCAACCGCAAGGGCATGACCTGGCGCAACCTGAGCGACGAGCGCAAGGCGCAGATCGTCGACAAGGCCAGCGCGGCCGAGCTGATGCTGGAAAACCCGTCCGTCATCAAGCGCCCCGTGCTCGACGGCGCCGGTCCTTTGAGCGTCGGCTTCTCCGCCGACCAGTACCGCGCCATCTTCGGACAGGCCGGCTGATGAAAGCGTCGCGCACCCTGCTCCTGACCGAAGAGCTGATCGCCCTCGATTCGATCACCCCGCACGACAAGGGCTGCCAGCAGCGCCTGATCGAACTATTGGCGCCGCTGGGCTTCCGCTGCGAGACCATCGAGTCGAATGGCGTGACCAACCTGTGGGCGCGCAAGGGGACCGCGTCGCCCGTCTTCGTGTTCGCCGGCCATACCGACGTCGTGCCGACCGGCCCGGTCGACCAGTGGCAGTCGCAGCCCTTCGCCCCCACCCAGCGCGACGGCAAGCTCTACGGCCGAGGCGCCTCGGACATGAAGACCTCGATCGCCGCGATGGTCGTTGCCTGTGAAGAATTTATTGCCGCGCGGCCCGATCACAAGGGCTCGATCGCCTTCCTGATCACCAGCGACGAGGAAGGCCCGGCCACGGATGGCACCGTGATCGTCTGCGAACGCCTGGAGGAACGCGGCGAGACGCTCGACTATTGCCTGGTGGGCGAACCGACCTCGAACCATGTGCTGGGCGACACGATCAAGAACGGGCGCCGCGGCTCGCTGTCGGGCCATCTCGTGATCAAGGGCGTGCAGGGCCATATCGCCTACCCGCAGCTGGCGCGCAACCCGATCCACCAGGCCGCGCCGGCACTGGCCGAGCTGGCCGCCGAGGTCTGGGACGAGGGCAACGAGTACTACGCCCCCACCAGCTGGCAGATCTCGAACATCCATGCCGGCGCGGGGGCCACCAATGTGATTCCTGGCAGCATGACCCTGGACTTCAACTTCCGCTTCTCCACCGCCAGCACGGCCGAGGGCCTGGAGGCGCGGGTGCACGCCATCCTCGACCGCCACGGCCTGGACTACGACCTGGCATGGACCCTGTCCGGCCTGCCCTTCCTGACGCCGAAGGGCACGCTGTCGGACGCGGTCTGCGGCGCGATCCAGGAAGAACTGGGTGTACAAACGGAATTGTCGACCACGGGCGGCACCTCGGACGGGCGCTTCATCGCCCGGATCTGCCCCCAGGTGATAGAATTCGGCCCACCGAACGCCAGCATCCACAAGATCGACGAGCACATCGAGCTGCGCTACATCGATCCCCTGAAGAACATCTACCGCCGTACGCTGGAACGCCTGCTGGCTGCCTGAGCCCACCAACACGAGAACATGGCCATGACTACGACTCCTTTCAGCACGCCGCGCGACCTGCTGCGCTATGCCGTCACCCGCTTCAACGGCGCCAAGCTGTTCTTCGGCCACGGCAGCGCCGAGGCCCTCGACGAAGCCGCCTACCTGATCCTGCACACCCTCAAGCTGCCGCTGGACAAGCTCGAGCCCTTCCTCGACGCCAAGCTGCTGCAGGAGGAAGTGCTGCAGGTGCTGTCCGTGATCGAGCGCCGCGTCACCGAGCGCGTGCCGGCCGCCTACATCACCAGGGAAGCCTGGCTGGGCACCTACAACTTCTACGTCGACGAGCGCGTGCTGGTGCCGCGCTCCTTCATCGCCGAGCTGATTCCGCAGATGTTCAGCCCCTGGGTGGAAGATCCGGACGCGGTCGAGAACGTGCTGGAACTGTGCACCGGCAGCGGTTGCCTGGCGATCATGATGGCCGATGCCTTCCCGAACGCCGTGGTGGACGCGGTCGACATCTCGAAGGATGCGCTGGCCGTGGCCGAGCACAACATCCGCGAATACAAGCTGGAAGGCCGGGTCAACCCGATCGAGTCCGACCTGTACGAGAACGTCCCGTTCAAGAAGTACGACATCATCGTCTCCAACCCGCCTTACGTGAATTCGGCGTCGATGGGCAAGCTGCCGCCGGAATACCTGCGCGAGCCGCAGATCGCGCTGGCGGGCGGCGAGGACGGCATGGACCTGGTGCGCAAGATCGTCGCCGGCGCCGCCGAGCGCCTGACGCCGGAAGGCATCCTGATCGTCGAAATCGGCAACGAGCGCGAGTACGCCGAAGCCGCCTTCGGGGAGCTGGGGCTGACCTGGCTGACCACCAGCATCGGCGACGATGCGGTGTTCCTCTTGAGCGCGGAACAGCTCCAGAACGCGCAATAAGCGAAACGTCCGGCATATCGTAGGCTTGGCGGCTTTGCCGCCGACGTGGCGGCCGGCGCTCTGGTGATCGTTACCGGCTCCGATATTCCGCGCGGTGAGCTCGCCGCTACCAATCACCGCGTCGGCAGCAGAGCTGCCGGCCCTATACGCACTACTTTCTACCAGCCCCACCATGATCCGATTCCAGAACGTCAGCCTGATGCGCGGCACCAAGCCGCTGCTCGAGGACGCCGACCTGACCCTCAACCCCGGCGACAAGATCGGCCTGATCGGCGCCAACGGGGCCGGCAAATCCAGCCTGTTCGGCATGCTGCGCAACGAGCTGCATCCGGACCAGGGCGCGATCGACTTCCCGTCCAAGTGGCGCATGGCCTACGTGGCCCAGGAGACCCCGGCGCTCGACCGCCCTGCCCTGGAGTACGCGATCGACGGCGACGTCAACCTGCGCCGCCTGCAGGGCGAGCTGGAAGAACTGGAAGCGCATCCCGACCTCGACGCCCACGGCATGCGCCTGGGCGAGATCCACGGCGCGCTGGCGGACGCCGACGCCTACACGGTGCAGTCGCGCGCCGAGCAGCTCCTGATCGGCCTGGGCTTCTCGCTGGAGCAGATGCAGCGCCCGGTGGCGAGCTTCTCGGGCGGCTGGCGCATGCGCCTGAACCTGGCGCAGGCCCTGATGTGCCCTTCCGACCTGCTGCTGCTGGACGAACCGACCAACCACCTGGACCTGGACGCCATCATCTGGCTCGAGGACTGGCTCAAGCGCTATCCGGGCACCCTGATCATCATCTCGCACGACCGCGACTTCCTCGACGAGATCGTGAACGTGATCGTGCACATCGACGAGCGCAAGCTGAAGCGCTACTCGGGCAACTATTCCGCCTTCGAGCGCCAGCGCGCCGCCCAACTGGTGCTGGCCGCCGCCGCCTTCGAAAAGCAGCAGCGCACCCGCGCCCACCTGCAGTCCTTCGTCGACCGCTTCAAGGCCAAGGCCACCAAGGCGCGCCAGGCCCAGAGCCGCATGAAGGCGCTGGCCAAGATGGAGGAGCTGGCTCCGCTGCGCGCCGCCGCCGAATTCTCCTTCGAATTCCGCGAGCCGCTGTCGGCCCCGAATCCGCTGCTGGTGATGGAAGACGTGGACGCCGGCTATCCGGTCCTCGATACCCACGGCGACAAGGTGGGCGGCAAGGCCATCGTGCACCGCGTGAACTTCTCGCTGCAGATCGGCCAGCGCATCGGCCTGCTGGGCGTGAACGGCGCCGGCAAATCGACCCTGGTGAAGACCATCGCCGGCGAACTGGCGCCCCTGACCGGCACCGCCACCCTGGGCAAGGGCCTGTCGATCGGCTACTTCGCCCAGCACCAGGTGGAGATGCTGCGCCACGACGAGTCGCCGCTGTGGCACCTGATGAAGATCGCGCCGAATGTGCGCGAGCAGGAGCTGCGCAACTTCCTGGGCAGCTTCAACTTCCCGGGCGACATGGTGACGAGCAAGATCGCGCCTTTCTCGGGCGGCGAGAAGGCGCGCCTGGCCCTGGCCCTGATCGTGTGGCAGCGCCCCAACCTGCTGCTGCTGGACGAACCGACCAACCACCTGGACCTGGAAACCCGCGAGGCCCTGACCCTGGCCCTGGCCCAGTTCGAAGGCACCCTGGTCCTGGTCTCGCACGACCGCCACCTGCTGCGCGCCACTACGGAAGAATTCATCATCGTCGCCGACGGCAAGCTGCAGCCCTTCGACGGCGACCTGGACGACTACAAGGAATGGCTGTTCCAGACCAAGCTCGGCAAAGGTACGGCCACCCTGCCCGCGCCGGCGCCGGCCGCGACGCGCGACGCCAAGGCGGCGGAACCTGCCGCCGCGCCGGCCGACCGCCGCGAACAGAAACGCCTGGAGGCGGGCGAGCGGCAGCGCCTGGCCGCGCTGCGCAAACCGATCGAGAACCGCATCAAGCGCCTGGAAGAGCAGATGGCCAAGCTGAACGAGAAGAAGGCCGAAATCGACGCCCGGCTGCTCGACCCCGTCATCTACGAGGCCGAGAACAAGGACAAGCTCAAGACCCTGGTGGCCGACCAGGCCTTCGCCACGCGCGACCTGGAGCAGCTGGAGTCGGAATGGCTGGAGCTGCAGGAGCAGCTCGAAGGCCTGGCCGCCTGACGCGCGCCGGCATGTCCTCCAGTCCTTGCCCAGGAATCAGGACGGCGCGCTTCGTCCTGCGCGGCTTCAGGGAGGATGACCTGCCGCGGGTATTTCGCGGCCTGGGCGATCCACGGGTGATCGCCCACTACGGCGTGAGCTACGCCACGCTCGAGGCCACCCGGGCGCAGATGCGCTGGTTCCAGCAGCTGGAAACCGAAGGGACAGGCAAATGGTGGGCCATCTGCCCCGCTGACGAACCGGGGCAGCTCATCGGCGCATGCGGCGTGAACGACATCGTGCACGCGCACCGGCGCGCGGAGCTCGGCTACTGGCTGTTTCCGGAATACTGGGGCCAAGGCATCGCCCACGAATGCGTCGCGGCCATGATCAAGCATGTGTTCGACACCATGCCCATCTACCGCATCGGCGCGGAGGTCGAGGTCGACAACGAGGCCAGCGCCAGGCTCTTGCGCAAGCTGGGCTTCAGCCACGAAGGGACGCGCCGCGCGTATGAGTTCAAGAACGGCGCTCCGCTCGACCTGCAGCTGTTTTCGCTGCTCGCATCGGACCGGCGCTGAGCGCCAGGCAGCGGGCCTAGTCCGTTTCCCTGCCCGCCAGGCTGCTGCGCAGCCAGTCGCGCCCGCGCGCGTCCATGGCGGCCTTGATCACCTCGGGCGGCAGGCTGTAGACCGTGGCCCAGGTGGCGCGGCCGTCGGCGGCGTTCGAGGGGAAGCTGGTCGTCTCGATCGGCCAGTTGTACTTGCGCTTGAGCGCCTTGACGATGGCGGCCAGGGTCACGCGTCCGCGCAGCGGTTCGGCGCCGGCCTGGTCGGTGTTGGAGAGCAGGACCGCGAGCACGGCGCCGCGCGCGGTGCGAGGGCCGGGAAAAATGGGAGATTTGCGTGCCATGCCCACATTCTAGCCGCTGCGCACGCTACCGGTAGCCCGCCAGGCGGCGCAGCGCGGCGATGCGCTGGCGCGTCAGCAGCGCCTCGACCGCGGCGCCGTTCGACCCGGCGCCATTCTCCGCGGCGAATGCGGTGAATGCATCCCGGTAGGCGATCCAGCGCCGCTCGGTGGTCCGGATGTCGGCGCGGCTGATCGTCGAATCGCCGATCCGGTCCGGCCAGTTATCCTGCTTCGACGGAAGCGCCATGACCTCCCGGTAGACCCGGTTCAACTCACGGTCGAGCTGCTGCGCCTGCGCCGGCGTTGCGCGCGGCAGCTTGCCGCCAACCGCATCCAGCGCCGCCTGCATGAATTGCTCGCGCAGCCGTCCCTGCTGGGCGAGCACGAATCCCGGTGCGCCGGTGCCCTGCATGTCACGCTCGCCTGCGCTGGCCTCGACATAGCGCTCGGCCGCGGCGCGCACTGCGCCGAAACTGGCGCGGGCGGCGTGGGGCAGCGAGCGCGCCAGACGGTCGAGACGCGCCTCGCGCACCCGCTCGTCCCGCGTTTCCCGGATGCCCGCGCAGACCGTTCCCATGGCGCCGCTGGTGATATCGTCGCACTGGTCGAACACGTCGCTCCCCGGGTGCATGCCCGCCAGGTGGGCGACGCGTCCTTCCATTTCGGCCTTGGCGACATTGTCCATGCTGCACGCATGGTGGATCGCGACGTCGAGGTCGCGCTCGACCCCGAAGCCGTTCGCATACAGCATCGCCAGGACCGCGTGGTCGCCGCGCGCCAGCGCGCACGCGCGCACCTGCTTCCATTCGGCCGCCGAGGTCCCGGCCTGGCCGCGTTTGGCGTAGTACATGGCGCCGGCATCGCAGGGCGCCGCCGGCCCGGCGCCTGGAAGCGGGTAGCCGGGCGCCGCGCGCTGCTCGACGCGGCGGCATTGACGGTGCCAGGCCTCGTCCTCGGAGAACGGGACGCCGAAATGGGAGGTGTTCGGGTAAGGGGCCGCGGCAAACGCCGCCTGACCGAGCGCAAGCAGGAGCATGGGCAGTGCCTGGCGTGCGAAGCGGCGGAGCATGGGTCGTGTGCCTTCAAGGTTCGAAAGCGCCACCTTACCGCAGATCCGGCGCCCGGACGTAGCAGACGTCCGGCCTGTTCCCGGCGGATCTTCAGGCCGCCCGCTTCGGCTGCTTCGGCGCCAGCGACATCAGCCGGTCGATATCGACCAGCACCAGGCGGCGCTGCTGCGATACCCCCATGCCGATCAGGTAGTCGGCATGGTGCGCCCCCGGCAGCGCCACGATCTGCGCGGTCGACAGGCGCACCACGTCCCCGACCTCTTCCACCACCAGTCCCGCCAGGCAGGACGCAAGGCGCACGATCATGACCTCGGTATCGGGATGCGGCGCAGCCACGCCAGGCGCGAAGGCGGCGCGCAGGTCGACCACGGGCAGGATCACGCCCCGCGAGAGCGCGACGCCGCCGATGATCTCGCCGTCCGCGGCGAAGCGCTCGAGCGACTTGAGCGGCTTGAGTTCCTGGACCTTGGCGCAATCGAGCCCATACTCGAGGCCACCCAAGGTGAAACTCAGGAATTCCTGCGGCGTCGTGGAAGCTGAATGCATGACGGGTCCTTTCGGCGGTTCGATGAAGCGACCTTCATGCTAAGGCCGCGCCGCCTCCGGATCGTTGACTGCAGTCAACAGTGCGCCGCGCTCAGGCCGCCGCCCCGATCGTGTGGTCCCAGCGCAGCTCGCCGCTCGATCCGGCGAACAGCAGCTCGGCGCCTACGGATTCGCGCAGGCGCGCCTTGACCTCGCGCGCAGGCAGGTCGTGCACGCTGCCGGCATCGGGCTCGTAGGCCAGCGCGCGCACCTGCACGTCGCCGTCCAGCTGTTCGATGGCCACACTGGCGGCGCCGGCGCGCGCGCTGCGCTGGGCTTCCAGCTGGGCCAGGAAGGCCATGCCGCCCTGCTGCTCGGTCTCGGCGGCCTTCAATTCGTGGTTCAGGCGGCCCAGCTCGCGCAGCGCGGGCAGCACCGCCTGCGACAGGCGATCGAACTGCGGCTGCTGCTCGGCGCTGAGCACCAGCTCGCCCTTGCGGATGCGCGGCGCCAGCTGCAGGTACTTGCGCAGGTCCGGCCGGGCGCCGAGCGCCTCGATCCCGGCGCGGCAGCGGCCCGCCAGTTCGCCGAACTGGCCGACCCGCTCGCGCACCTGGGCCATGGCCTCGGTGTAGCGGCTGCAGTCCGGGCGCAGCACGAAGACCAGCATCTCGTTCTGGCGGCGCGGGCCGGCGCGGCCGATGCCGAGCTTGCGCCCGCCGATGGCGCAGCCTTCGGCAATCCCGACCTCGACTTCCTCGGCCAGGATCTCGCAGTTGATCGCATGCTCCACCACCACGCGCGTGCCCGAGATGATGCAGTTCTCGGCGCGCGTCATGCGCACTTCGCCGTTCGCCGTCTGGACCACGGACTGCGAGGCCACGCCCTGCACCGTGATCGATCCGGCCGCATTACGCGCGCTGCCGCCGACCAGGTTGCGGTTCAGCAGGATCGCGCCGCCGCGCGAGACCACGTGGCCGAACACGTCGGCGTGCACCGTGATGCCCTCGCCTTCGATGATGCGCTGCTCCTGCACCTCGCCGAATTCCTCGTAGTCGCCGCTCAGGTTCAGGTTGCCGGTGGTCTTGGCGCTGACGCCGTCATGGCTGACGATCTTGTCGTCCACCGCGATGCGGCTGCTCTTGGCATCGACGTTCAGGAAGCCGTCCTGCTGCGCCACCAGGAATTCGCCGTCCGCAGTCTGCTCGACCCTGGTGCCCGGGCCGGCATAGCCGCCCAGGTCGAGGTCCGCGGGGATCTCGGGCGCCAGCGGAATGCCGGACAGGTCGAAGCCCGGTTCGCCCGCCTCGCGCGGCAGCTTCTGCAACAGGCGTTCGCCCAGGCGGATCTGCGGGAAGCGGTTCTGGAAGCTCATCAGGTCGAGCTTGCCGTTGGCCAGCTGGCGCGGGGCGTCGCTGCGGTGCAGGCTGGAGACTTCGACCACGCGGGCATCGACCCCCGGCCGCGGATCGAGGCGGCGCGCCACGGCGATGCGGCCGGCCGCACCGGTGGCGATGGCCTCGGTGATGGCCGCGACGTCGATACCGAAGCGGATGCCCTTCATCCACATGTCGGCGATGAATTCATCGACGTCCAGCCGGGCCGGGGCCTCGGCGCCGTCCGCATCCGGCAGGAACACGGGTTCGAAGTAGTAGCCGGCCTCGCCGTCGGCGATCTTGACCGCGCGGTAGAGCGCGCGGCGCGCCGGGCTGAAGGGCACGATATCGTCGGCGATGCGCACCAGCGCCTGGCCGCGCGCATCGCGCGGCAGCTCAGGGCCATGGCCGTACAAGGCCTTGATCAGGACCGGGTAGTCGAGCCCGGCGAAGTAGTTATTCGCGAGCAGGACACTGTCGACCGCCGCCACCAGGGTCGAGCCCAGGACCTGCGGATCGGCATACACGCCGTCGGCGCGCTTGACGATGCAGTGCTCCGGCCCGGTTCCCGCAATGCGGGACGCCGGGGCAGGCGGATGTGCGGCGGGCTCGATCACGTTGACGCTCCAGTCTGCTCAGGAAAGCGGGGGCCGGAATCGATACCCGCTATGAGTCAAGGCTAAGCGTAGCACGTTGCGCCGCATAAATAAACATATAGCAACTAACTTTCCGTAAAGAAATTTCGTCAATACGGACAGCCGGTAAACGACGAACGGCGCCCTCGGCGCCGTCGTGCTTTGCAGCGAGCGCCTCAGCGGCGCTGGGCGTTCGGATACAGGTCGCGGCGCGCCTCGTTGATCTGGCGGCGCAGGTCGCTGCGCTCGTCCGGCGTCATGCGGCGTTCGCCACGCTGTTCGCGCTGCTCGCGTTCCATCTGCATCTGGCGGCGCTGCTCGTCGTAGGCGCGCTGGCGCTCCTCGAAATTGCGCTGGTCCTGCATCTGCATCTGGAAACGGTCGCGCGGCTGCGCTTCCTCGCGGCGCGGGTTGCCGCGATCGTAGTTCTGGGCCAGCGCACCGGCGCCGACACCAGCGAGCACGCAGGCGAGCACACCGTGGCGCACGAGCCGTGCCAGGCGGCTTGCGCCGCCCGCTGCTGCTTCAGTCTTGATGAGCGCGTCTTTCATGGTGTTCCTCTTCCGCGATGCCATATAAACAGATAAGCTGTGATGACCACTTGCCGCCAGTGTATGTGCATACCGTCTGAGGTGTAAGCCTGATTGGGTAAAGTTTGTAACACATTGTAATGGATGAGGCATGTTGTCGAAATGCCTAAGCTTAAGACGTTACCATAGCAACATTCTTCTGACAAATTTGGAAGCCACATGAGTACAACGACTTCGAATACCGGAACCAACGCGGGCCCTGGCGCGCAAGGCGGGCATTCCGCGAAGATCATGGTCGTCGACGACGACGTGCGCCTGCGCGACCTGCTGCGCCGCTACCTGACCGAGCAGGGTTTCCAGGTGGTGACGGCCGAGAGCGCGCCGGCCATGAACAAGCTCTGGCTGCGCGAGCGCTACGACCTGCTGGTGCTGGACCTGATGCTGCCGGGCGAGGACGGCCTGTCGATCTGCCGCCGCCTGCGCGGCGCCGGCGACCAGACCCCGATCATCATGCTGACCGCCAAGGGCGAGGACGTGGACCGCATCGTCGGCCTCGAGATGGGCGCGGACGACTACCTGCCCAAGCCCTTCAACCCGCGCGAACTGGTGGCCCGCATCGGCGCGGTGCTGCGCCGCAAGGGACCGGACGAGATCCCGGGCGCGCCGAGCGAAACCCCGCAGACCTTCGAGTTCGGCGACTTCGTGCTCGACCTGGGCACGCGCACGCTCAAGAAAAACGGCGAGACCGTGCCCCTGACCACCGGCGAATTCTCGGTGCTGAAGGTGTTCGCGCGCCACGCGCGCCAGCCGCTGTCGCGCGAAAAACTGATGGAACTGGCGCGCGGCCGCGAGTACGAAGTATTCGACCGCTCGCTCGACGTCCAGATCTCGCGCCTGCGCAAGCTGATCGAGCCTGACCCGTCGAGCCCCCTGTACATCCAGACCGTCTGGGGCCTGGGCTACGTCTTCATTCCGGAAGGCCAGCCGCGCTAGTGTTTTCACCGCAGTTTTCACCCTTCTCGGCGGCGCGCCGCGCCGCGCGCTTCGCCTGGTACAAGAGCGGCCTGTTCTGGCGCACCTTCTTCCTGCTGTCGGTACTGACGGCCCTGTCGATGGGCTCCTGGATCGGCATGCTCAACGTCTACCAGCGCGGCCCCCAGGTGGAGCAGACCGCCGAGCTGGTGGTGTCGGTGGTGACCATCACCAAGGCCGCGCTCACCCACTCGGCGCCGGACTTGCGGCGCGAGCTGCTGTTCGAGCTGGTCTCGAACGAAGGCATCCGCATTTTCACGCTCGAGGACAGCGACGTCGTCGAGCCCCCGCCCGCCAATCCCCTGATGCCCGAGATCGCCGCCAAGGTGCGCGAGAAGCTCGGCAAGGACACGCGCTTCTCGAGCCGCGTGAACGGCGTCGCGGGCTTCTGGATCAGCTTCAACATCGAGGACGACAAGTACTGGCTGATGCTCGAACGCGAGCGCCTGGCCGGCCTGACCCGGGTGCAGTGGCTGGGCTGGGCGACCCTGGTCGGCCTGCTGTCGCTGGTGGGCGCGGCCTTGATCTCGAGCCTGGTGAACCTGCCGCTGGCGCGCCTGACCGCGGCCGCGCGCGCCATCGCCAAGGGCGAACGCCCTACCCCGCTGCCCGAGAAAGGTTCGCAGGAGATCATCGAGGCCAACCGCAGCTTCAACCAGATGGTCGAGGACTTGGCCCAGGTCGAGAAGGACCGCGCCGTGATCCTGGCCGGCATCTCGCACGACCTGCGCACGCCGCTGGCGCGCATGCAGCTGGAGGTCGAGATGGCCTCGCTGCCGCAAGAGGCGCGCGAGGGCATGCAGTCGGACATCAACCAGATGGACGCCATCATCGGCCAGTTCCTCGACTACGCCAAGCCGACCGACGCCGCGACCTTTGTCGCCGTGAACCTGTCGGAGATGCTGGCCGACGTGGGCCGCGAAGCGGCCCGCATCCGCGACCTGCGCGTCAAGACCGACCTGATGCCGGGGGTGCACGTGCTGGGCAACGCGACCGACCTGCGGCGCGTGGTCAACAACATCATCGAGAACGCGCGCCGCTATGGCAAGACCCCGGGCGCGGACTACACCGAGATCGCGATCCTGCTGCGCGTGAAATCGACTGCCCACGGACGGCGCGCGGTGATCGACATCTGCGACCACGGCGTGGGCGTGCCGCCCGACCAGATCGCCCAGCTGCTCAAGCCCTTCACCCGCCTGGACAGCGCGCGCGGCCAGGCCAACGGGGCCGGCCTGGGCCTGGCCATCGTCGAACGCGTGCTGAGCCGCCACAACGCGGAGCTGACGGTGCGCAACCGCGATCAAGGCGGCCTGCTGCTGCAGATCGCCCTCCCGCTGGCCGGCTGACATGACGACCCGGTCCGACACCCAGGTGCTCGATGCGTGGTCGCGCAATGCCGACCCGTGGACCAGCGCGGTGCGCGGCAACGAGATCGCCTCGCGCGTGCTGGTGACCAACGACGCGATCGTGGACGCGGTGCGGGCGCGCGCGCCGCGCACCGGGGTCGACCTAGGCTGCGGGGAAGGCTGGCTGGTGCGGGCGCTGCCCGAGGTCGCCATGGTCGGCGTGGATGCGATTCCGGAACTGGTCGAGGCGGCGCGCGCGGCCGGCGGCGGCGACTTCCGGGTCATGGCCTATGAAGAGATCGCGGCAGGAGCCCTGCAACTGGCGGCCGACGTCGCCGTCTGCAATTTCTCGCTGATCGGGAAGGAAGCCGTCGAGGGCCTGTTCCGCGCCGCGCCGTCCTACCTGCGCCAGGGCGGCGCGCTGGTCGTGCAGACGGTGCATCCGCTCGTGGCCTGCGGCGAGCAGCCCTACGTGGACGGCTGGCGCGAAGGGAGCTGGGCGGGGTTCAACAGCGGCTTCCAGGATGCGCCGCCCTGGTATTTCAGGACGGTGGGGAGCTGGGTGGCGCTGTTTGTGGCGCACGGGTTCAAGCTGGTGGAGATGCGGGAGCCGGTGCATCCGGAGACGGGGAAGGCGGTGTCGCTCATTCTTATTGGCGAGCTCGCGGGGTAGCGGATACGCGGGCAAACTTGGGTCCCCGCCTTCGCGGGGATGACGTGCGAAGGGACGTGGTCGAAGTTGGTGATGCTGGTATCGACGTATACCCTAACAACGTCATCCCCGCGCAGGCGGGGACCCAAGTTCGCCGCGCAGCGTTAGCTCATCAAGCAATTAAACTGGCAAACCGCGCCAAATCGATATTCCCCCCACTGATCAAGACCCCCACCTTCCTGCCCCTCAAGCTCTCTTTCATCTTGCGCGCCGCCGCGAACCCCAGACACCCCGTCGGCTCCACCACGATCTTCATGCGCTCCGCAAAGAAGCGCATGCACTGCACCAGCTCATCGTCCGACACGGTCAGGATGTCGTCGACGTCGCGCTGGATGATCGGGAAGGTCAGCTTGCCCAGGTGCTGGGTCTGCGCCCCGTCCGCGATGGTCTTGGGCGTATCGATGTGCACGATCGCGCCCGAGCGGAAGGATTGCTGCCCATCGTTGCCCGCCTCCGGCTCCACGCCGTAGAGGTCGCAGTTGGGCGCCAGCGCGCGCGTCGCAAGGGCCGAGCCGGACAGCAGGCCGCCGCCGCCCAGGCAGACGAAGAAGGCGTCCAGCGGCCCGGTTTCCTCGAACAGCTCCTTGGCCGCCGTGCCCTGCCCCGCGATCACGTCCGCGTGGTCGTAGGGCGGCACCAGGGTCAGGCCGTGCTTCTCGGCCAGCTCGCGCCCGATCTGCTCGCGGTCTTCGGTGTAGCGGTCGTAGAAGATCACCTTGCCACCATAGCCCTGGGTGGCCGCGACCTTGGCCGCCGGCGCGTCCTGCGGCATCACGATGGTGGCAGGCATGCCCAGCAGGCGCGCGGACAGCGCCACCGCCTGCGCATGGTTGCCCGAGGAGAAGGCCACGACGCCGGCGCGACGCTGTTCGGGACTGAAGCGCGACAGCGCGTTGTAGGCCCCGCGGAACTTGAAGGCGCCCATGCGCTGCATGTTCTCGCACTTGAAATATACCTGTGCGCCGAACTCTTCGTTGACGGTGCGCGAGGTCAGGACCGGGGTGAGGTTGGCGGCGCCGGCGATGCGGCCTGCGGCGTCGACCACGTCGTCGTAAGTGGGAAGCATATGCATGGAAGCGTCCTGTCTCGAGGGTTGGTGCTGCATTGTAGCGAAGCGTCCCGCGCTTGTAAAAAAGCAATCTGTGTGTATTTGCGCCTAGCCCGCGCGCAGGGTGAGTCAACGAACAGAACCGGGGACCAGCGGCGCGCAGAATAAAGCTTCACCAGAAGGAGCCGACCATGAAGCGTATTCTGTGCCAACTCAGCCTGCTCGCCGCGGCAACGGCGGCCGCACCCGCGGTCCTCGCCGGAAACGACATCGTCAAGTGCATCGACAGCGCCGGCCATGTCACCCTTACCGACCAGCCCTGCGGCGACGGCACCACCACGGTACGGATGGCGAACATGCCGGCTGCGGAAGGCGTCAGCACCGCCCAGCCCTACCCGCTCACGATCGAGCGCAGCAGCGTGCCGCCGGCGCGCACCGCCGAGCGCAAGGCCGCCCCGCGCCGCGCCAAGGCCAAGCCCATGCAGCGCGACGTCGCCACCCTGAAGGAAGCGCGCGCCCAGTTCCTGCTGCTCGACAGCGGCGCCAAGCACACCCTGGCCGGTCTCCAGTAAGCCGCCCTACAGGACGA
The DNA here is from genome assembly GCF_036961685.1 of Massilia sp. DD77. Classification (NCBI taxonomy): domain Bacteria; kingdom Pseudomonadati; phylum Pseudomonadota; class Betaproteobacteria; order Burkholderiales; family Oxalobacteraceae; genus Massilia; species Massilia sp. DD77. The sequence continues at coordinate 12,328 of NZ_JBAMDH010000029.1, read as the reverse complement.
TGTGATTGTCCGGACCGGCCGGTTCCGGCAGGCCTTGCTCGCCCAGCAGCGTCCTCGATTCGCGCTCGATGCCCTGGCAGATGTAGGTGATCGGCACGTCGTTGGCGCTGCCTTCGAAGGGGTTCTCCGTGCTTTCGCCCACCTGGTCGAGCGCGACATACATCCACGCGACGAGGGTGCTGAACGGCACCGCCAGCCAGCCCATCAGTTCCCGCCAGCCCGCGGCCGTCCCGATCTGGGCGAATTCCCTGACCACGCCCAAGGGCAGCAGCAAGGCGAAGGTCCAGACGAACACCGTATTGATGATCGCGTACTGGCGCGGATAAGGAAAATTCTTGATGCGCTCGGCCCGCGCGTGCTGGTCCAGGAATTCCTTCAAGGTCTTCTGCATCTCGGCATGGTGCAGGGGCACCAGCTCCTGGCCGGTGTAGAGCTGGCGGATCGCCTGGCTCTGCTGGGCAATCAGCATCCCCGCCGGATTGCCCGATGCGAGCAAGGCGTCCATTTCCGCGGCCGGCACATAGGGTGACAAGGCCTGTGCCAGCGGAACGGTATGCTCCGCCACCCGGAAGGCCTTGCTGCGGTATTCCACGTCCGGCGCGCGTCCCGCCGCTTCCCAGCTGCGCGGAGCGCGCAACTGGTAACGCACCACCGTCAGCCACGCCAGGTGGCGCAGCACCAGGTCCCTGGCGGCGCCGGCATGGACCGGAAAGTCGCGGCTGATCAGCCCCCAGTAACGGCTGAGACTGGTGATCGTGGTCCAGACCTGCTGGGCCTCGACGCTGCGCGCGTAGGTCTGGGCATTCTTGAAGCCGACAATGAAGGACGCCGCGGTGCCGAGAATGGCGACGACGGGCCAGGGCAGCGCCAGCCAGTGCCAGCCCGCCAGCAGGTAGAGTCCCGCCGCCAGACCGGCATTGACGAGCAGCAGAGTGGCCCGGCGCCGGGTCCAGATCAGGAACTCGAGGAATCCGTAGGATTTGCCGATGTGCATCGGCTAACTATGCCACAGGCCTTCCGGTGCGATTGGTGCATATCGATCAACGAAGCCCGGACCTGCTACGCGCGCTCCCTGGCTCTTTGCCTTCTGCCGGCGCGACGCGTAGGCGCCGAGCAGGCCGATGCCCAACAGGCCGAGCGACGCGGGCTCCGGCACCCGGCGGAAATGACCCATCGCGCCAGTGCACTTGACCTCGCCTGGGAAGCCGGTGCCGCAGCCGGCTTGCGGCATGCCCGCATCGCTGTTTGCGTCGAGCACGGTGAACACGCGGCCTTGCGAGCGCATCTCGATATGGTGCTCGGAGTCGTTGGCGTAAATATATCCAGTAAGGAATCCGCCATGCTCGAAGACTAGGTTCATGCTGAGGTAGCCAGTAAACTTCCCTACTACGCCATCTCTGGGGCAGAACTCGATCGCGGGCGGGAAGACTCCAGGAAAGGAATAATGGAGCGCCAGCAGCTCGGATCCGGGAATTCGCGTGCCTGGAGTTATGTCATCGAATTCCATGTTGAATGCGCCGCTGCGCACTGTCCCATGCGTGAACTCAAGCTGCAGTGAAATACCGTGTGGAATGTCGTTGTTGAGTGCGCGCCATTCGTAGATAACGCCGGCCTGTCCAAGCATGGGCAGTAACAGCAGCGCGGCAGCAGCAATGCACTTCAGCTTCATGGTCCCTCCCCGGTGTGGGATGCTTATCTAAAAAGCAATTTCCAAGCCAGGAAGCCAAGTAGCTGAACAATAACGACATTCGGTCGTTCGTATTTCCAGAGATGATCCGCGTGCAAAAAGACCCGACATCGGCCGCCAAGGCGCCGGCGCGAGCGAAAAGCACCGGGATCAGTGCAGGCGCGTCACGCTCGCCAGGTGCGGCACCTGGGGCACGGCCAGTTCGCGCAGCAGTTCCAGCAGGTCCTCGTCCTTGATGAAGCTGGCCGAGGACTTGGCTTCCAGGATGCGCTCGGGCGGCTGCGAGCGCGCCACCACCCAGCCCTGGACGTAGTCGACGCCGATCTCGTGCAGGGTCTGGACCGTGGCCGCGTCCTCGGCCCATTCGGCGATGGTCTTCATGCCCAGGTTCACGGCCAAGCTGACGATCGCCTCGACGATGGCCACGTTGGCCGGATGGGCGTTGATGTTGACGATGAAGTTGCCGTCGATCTTGAGCACGTCGGCCGGCAGTTCCTTGAGGTAGGAGAACGAGGTGTAGCCGGCGCCGAAGTCGTCCAGCGCCACCTTGACGCCGAAGTTGCGCACCTGGTCGATGAAGCGGCGCGTGTTGTCCAGGTCGTGCAGGGCCACGCTTTCCGTGATTTCCAGGCACAGGCGGCTGGCCACGTGCACGTAGCGGCCCAGGATGTCGAAGGTGTCCTGGACGAAGCGCTCGTCGTTGAGCGAGGCGCCGGACAGGTTCATGCAGACGAAGCGGGTGTTGCACAGCTGCTCGGCGTGCTCGGCGATCCAGGCCAGGGTGGTCGACAGCACCCAGCGGTCGATCATGCTGGCGCGGCCGCTTTTCTCGGCGGCGGCGATCACCGGGCCGGCCGGCACCACGCGGCCGTCCGGCTCGCGCATGCGCAGCAGCACTTCGAAGTTCAGCGATTCGTGCGGATTCTTGAGCGACATGATCGGCTGCATTTCGAGCAGCAGGTTGTCGGTCGCGTTCGGGCCGGACAGGCGGGCCACCAGGTCGAGCTCGGCGGCGCGCTGGCGGAAGGCGTCGGCGCCGCGCTCGTACACCACCAGGCCGTCGCCGGCACCGGTCTTGGCTTCGCGGCAGGCGCGGTCGGCGGTCGAGACCGCGTCCTTCATGACCATGCCGGGCACCACTTCGATCAGGCCGACCGAGCCGCGCACGTGGAAGGCCTTGTCGCCCACGCGGTAAGGCGTGTTGCCGAGGCGGTCGACGATGCCGCGGCAGATGATGGTGGCGAGCGGAACCGCCGTCTCCGGCATCACGATCACGAATTCGTCGCCGCCCACGCGGCCGATCTGCTGGCCGCCGGCCAGCATGGTGCCAATGCGTTCGCACACCTGGCGCAGCACTTCGTCGCCGGCCGCGTGGCCGAACAGGTCGTTGATCAGCTTGAAGCGGTCGAGGTCGACGTAAGCCAGGGCCATCGGGCGGCCCGTCGCCAGGCTGGCGGCCGCGGTCGCAAATTCCTTTTCGATCCCGCGCCGGTTGTAGACCTTGGTCAGCGGATCGTTGTTGGCCATGAAGCGCAGCTGCTCGGTGGCCTTGTGCTTTTCGGTGGTGTCCTGCAGCACGCCTTCGATGCGCGAGCGCGCCAGGGTGGCGCTGACCAGGAAGCGCTGGCTGCCGTCGCGGCTGGTCAGCTCCATCTCGGCCTCGGCCTTGGCATGCACCTGCTCGTGCAGCTCGGTCCAGCTCATCTCGGTGAAGAACTGGCGCCAGGCGGTGCGGCCAGGGACAAAGGCGCTGATGCCCAGCATCTTCTGCAGCGCCGGGTTGACGCTCAGGAAGTGACCGTACATGTCCAGGGTGAACAAGCCGACCGGCATGGCCTTGTAGGCGTGTTCGAGCTCTTCCTGGGCTTCCTGGCGCTTTTCCGTTTCGCTGCGCATCTGCTCCGCCACGGCGAGCGCGGCCAGCAGGCTGGAAGCAAGCGCGGCGGTAACACTGTTGATCACGCCCAGCAGTTCTCGCAGGCCGAGCGCGGCGGCGGCGACTTCGGCCATCGAGGCCAGGAAGGTCAGCGCGAACGAAGCCGCGAACCAGGACGCGACGCGGTTACGGGACTCGACAATGATCTTGAACAGGCCGATCGTCATCAATGCGAAGCAGCACACCACGATGACCCACATCAGCGGCAGGTACATGCGGTAAGGCAGCAGGATGGCGGCGGCCAGCATCGGCATGCACAGCCATTGCATGACGCGCATCGGCAACACATAGCGCATTTCGGCCAGGTGCTCCTTGAGCAGGGCGCCGTACAGGGTCAGGGTGGCGATGCCGTACAGCGTGATCGTCACCGAGCGGCTGCGCAGCAGCCAGTCGGACGGAATGGTCTGGCCCAGCCACTGGATGTCCCAGCCGGCCGACAGCGCGCCCACGCGCAGGTTCAGGATCAGCCAGCCGGCGAACAGCACGTACAGCGGTTGGCGGTTGATCAGGGCGGTGATCAGGACGAACAGCGCCAGCACGATCATGCCGCCGTCGAGCAGGCCCGACTTGCGGTGGTATTGCTCGAGCGACTTGTCGAACTGCTCGGCCGGCCATTGCAGGACCGACAGGCGGGCCGGGCCGGAGAAGCCGCCGCGGCACAGCATCTGGCGCGGCAGCGGCGCCGATGCCGCGCGCAGCACGAAGCCGGCCTTGGCCATCTCGAACGCGCCGTTGACGCCGCCGCGGGTGGCGCCGCCCAGGGGCGCCAGGGTCTCGGCGTCCCAGCAGGCGACGTCGAGCGCGTGGCGCGAAGGGAATTCGATGACCTGCTCGCCGCCGCGCGGCATCGGTTCGAAGGCGAACCAGACCGGGGCTTCCGACAGGTGGGTCTCGTGGGTGTTGACCAGCGGCTGGGGCGCGGTGCGCGCCAGCGCCTCGGCCGGCGTCAATGCCTGCACGCCCTCCTGCACGGTCACGTGCATGGCCAGCGGCACGTCGCCGCTGACGCGGTACTCGTCGTGGAAGAAGATCAGGGCGACCAGCGACATGACCCCGATGCCGATCGGGATCAGGTAGTAGCCGAACAGTTTTAACACCAGCTCCACAGCCGCATGCGCAGCGGCTGGCAGAGAAGAACGGAGCTTGGGTGTGGAATTGGGCATAGGCGGTATCGATGCGGGACAGGTCGCCGGCGCGTCGCTGCGGCGGCTCAAGGCGCAAGGATACAGCGTAAATTTAGTGCCGTCATGCAATAAATGTCTTGACGGCGCTTAAACAGCTCAGGCGACAGCCAATTCGCAACGTTCGGACGACCGTTCGATATCAAATCCGCGCGGCAGGGCCAAAGTCGGCGGCGCGCCCGGTCCGATATCGATGTCCGGATGGTGGGTGTTGAAGAAGAAATTCAACAGCGGGTGGCGCGCCGCGGTCCAGCGTTCTTCGAAGGTGGCGATCTCGAAGGCCATCACGCGGTGCGGGATGTTGCCCACATGGCGCAGCGGCACCAGGCCCTGCTCCGGGAACACATCGACGAACATCATCTGCTCGTACTGGCGGTCGACCGGAGGACGGCCGGTGGCCACCGAGTAATCGATCGCATTGTCTTCGCAATACATGAAGCAGGCCTTGATCAGTGCAATCTTGACCATGCGGCCGACGCGGCCCTCGTCGATGCCGAGGCGGGTCGCCTCGACCAGGCGCTTGCCCTGCAGCCAGTCCGGCAGCACGATGGATTCCTCGACGCCCAGCGGGCGGTAGAGGTTGGTGCGGATGCGGGTGCTGCCGATCGGCGTGCCGTCGAGCTTGGACTCGGCCAGCAGCACGATGGTGTCGTCGTCGTAGTCGGCGGCTTCCGGCTGCGCCAGGCTGCGGGCGAAGTCGGGCACGTGGCGGGCATAGGCGGCATGGCGGATCTGCACTGCTTTGAGCAGGTCCGCCTCGGTTTCTACCCGGCGAATGGTGAACGGCAGACGCTCGATCGCACGACCGGCGGCGGCTTCGCGCGCGGTACGTGCACGGGACGCCTTCGGCGGGTTGAAAACGGCTGCGGGGAACAGCTCCATGGCGGCACTCCTGGTTGATTGAATGAAACAGAACTTGTCTGGATCAAATTATCAATCCGCCACAAAAAAATCATACTGCTGAGCAGCTATGCTTTTATGCCCTTATTTGATGTAACGCAATAGTTCTGTGCGTCATCTAACATAGTGGCATCATTCGCGCCGTTCCCGACACGCGGATCGATCCGCCGGGCGCGTCTCCGAATTCGGCCTTCAGGCGCGAGCGCATGCCCATGTCCTCGCCCTGGATGACGTCGATGGCGCCGCCGTGCGGCCAGCCGAGGTCGCGCAGATAGCCGGCCAGCGCGGCAGTGCCGGCGCCGGTGGCCGCATCCTCATACACGCCGCCGGAGGCGAACGGGTTGCGAGTATGGAACAGCTGCGCATGTTCGGCCCAGGCCAGCACCACGGTCACCAGGCCGTGCCCCAGCATGAAGGCGCGCCCCTCCTCGAGGTCGTAGGCCATCGCCGCCAGGGCTGCGCGGCTGTTCAAGGCAAGCACCAGGTGATCGGCCCCGCCGTGCGCCAGCGCGGGAGGAATGCGCGGATCGAGGTCCTCGCGGGTGTAGCCGAACAGGGCCAGCGCACGCTCGGCCAGTTCCGGTGGCGCCGGGCGCGAGCGGGTCGGGGGCGATTGCAGCGCCGCCTGCACGCGTTCGCCTTCGCAGCGGCCCTCGACCGTGATCGCGGCCGCATTCAGTTGCAGCGCAAAGCGGCCGTCGCCCTCTGCGCGCGCCAGCGCCGCGCCGAGGGCGATGGTGGCATGGCCGCAGAAGGGCACCTCGGACTCGGGCGAAAAATAACGCACGCGCCAGCCCTCGCCTTCGCGCGCGGCGAAAGCGGTTTCGGAAAAGCCGACGGCATGGGCCAGGCGCTGCATCTCGGCGGCCGGCGGCAGCGCCGCGCCGATCCACACGCCGGCCGGGTTGCCGCCCTGGCCGGCGTCGTCGAAGGCGGCGATGCGCAGTACCTCGCCAAGCTGGACGGCGGGATCAGCAAGCTCGCCCGGATCACGGTTCGGGTTCATGGACAGTCCTCATCGAAAGAGAAGCCCCCATGATAGCCCGGCCATCCGGGCCTTGCCGGACCAGCCCGCCCCGTCCTTCCTCGCTCAGGATCCCGGGCAGTTCTGCTCCTTCATGGCCTTCTGCATTTCCTCGGGCGCCACGTCGCGGATATGGGTCGCCATCGACCAGCGGTGGCCGAAGGGATCCTCGACCACGCCGTAGCGGTCGCCCCAGAACATGTCGGCCGGTTCCATGCGCGACACGGCGCCGGCCTCGAGCGCGCGCCGGAAGGCGCTGTCGACGTCCGGCACCGACAGGTGCAGGGTGACCGGCGTGCCGCCCAGCGCCTTCGGGCCGCGCGCATCCCAGTCCGGGTAGTCGTCCATCAGCATCAGCATCGAGTCGCCAATGCGGATGGCCGCATGGGCCAGCCTGCCCTCTGGGTCGGGCAGGCGCATGACTTCCTCGGCGCCGAAGGCGCGCACATAGAACGCGATCGCATCGGCCGCGCCGGCGCATACGAGGTGCGCGGTCACGGTGTGCATGCCCTCTTCCACCGGCTTCACCGTGCTGCTGTCGTTCTTGGACGTGCTGCTGTCATTCATGGCTGGTCTCCTTCAGGTTGGACGGACGAACGGCTTTGCATAAGAACCCTACGCCGGCCCGGTGGTTCGCGCAACGCCCAGGAGGCTTGCGCTGGCACAGCCTCCGAGTCATATAGACAAGAAAAGCCGCAACGGAAGAACTGTTGCGGGAGCGCATCAATAACTTGTCAAGGCATTCACGCCCGGAGTCCTTTCCTTGAGAGAAGAAACATTTCCCTAAATAATCTTCCATTCATCCGAACTGGCGCCGCCAATCATGCCGCATTCCCTCCGCCTCGCCTCTTGCCTGCTCTTGTCCGCCCTGCTGCTCGGCGCCGCTTCCTTGCGCGCCGCGCCCATGGACAGCGCCGCCGCCCAGGCTGAGCTGGCGGCGATCCACAAGCTGTCGCAGCGCTCGCCCACGGAGGCGCTCGGCCGCCTGGCATCGCTCCAGGCCGCGACCGGCGAGAACGCCCCCTACGCCTTGCGGCAGGAGCTGCTGCGCACCGAAGTCTGGCTGAACGAAGACGCCGGCCGGCTCGAGCAGGCTTATACCGCCGAGCGCAAGGTGCTGGCGCTGGCGCTGGCCCACAAGGACCGCGCGACGGCGGCGCGCGCCCGCCTCGGCGAGGTAAGGCGCATGCTCGACCAGAACCGGCCGGACGACGCCCAGGCCAGGCTGGACGCGATCCTGGCGGAGGCGCCCGCGGATGCCCCGGCCATGCTCAAGGTGAGCCTCGACACTACCCAGGGCGACATTTCGAATGCCAAGGCCCACTACGACAAGGCCTTGGCCGCCTATCTGGGCGCCCTGCGCATGCTGGACAGCCTGCCGGACAGCGCCGACCACCGCAGCCTGCTGCGCGGGCGCATCGCCCAGATCTACATCAACAACGATCATCCGGAAAAAGCGGTCGAAGCGACCCGCCTCGGCCTGGCCGATCCCGGCGTGCCGGCGCCGGCGGTGGCCCAGCTCCAGTACACCCAGGGCATCGCCCTGATCCGCCTGGAGCGCAACGAGGAAGGCATCGCCGCCTTCGAACAGGCGCTGCGCGGGGCGCAGCAGGCGGGCCTCGCGATCATGGAGGCTTCGGTGCGCGGCAACATCGCCGACTATTACCTGCGCCGCCACGCCTACCCGCGCGCCGAGCAGGAGGCGCGCAAGGCGCTGGAGGCCTCGAACCGGGTCAAGGACCAGAACCTGATCGTCATGGCCAAGGCCAACCTGGGCTTCGCCCTGATGGGACAAGGCCGCCTCAAGGAGGGCGCTGCCCACATCGACGCGGTGGCGGCCCAGTTGCGCGAAGCCGGCGCGTCGGCCGACCTGGAAGCGGTCCTCGACGAAAAGGGCCGCATGCTGGAACAGGCGGGCCAGTACCGGCAGGCCCTTGCCACGGTGCGCGAACAGCAGGCGCTGCAGCAACGCAGCGCGCGTACCTCGCGTGACCGCGCCATCGCCGCGCTGCAGGAGGAATTCGACGCCAGCCAGCGCACGCGCGAGATCCTGCTGCTCAAGCGCGAGAACCACCTGAAGGATGCGGAACTGGGCAGCCGCCGCACCGCCCAGCTGGCGACCAGCTTCGCCGCCGTGCTGACCGTGCTGGCCGGGGCCGTGGTCTATGTGCTGTACCGGCGCGCGGCGCGCAGCAACGCGCGCCTGCAGCAGGTGAACACCCAGCTCGAATACCACTCCATGCGCGATTCGCTCACCGGCCTGCATAACCGCCGTTCCTTCCTCGAGAAGATGCGCGCCCGCGCCGAGCTCGGCAAGCAGGAGCGGCGCGGCCAGGCCGCCGGCGGCGTCGATTGCTTCGTCCTGATGGACATCGACCACTTCAAGAGCATCAACGACCGCTGGGGCCACGGCGTGGGCGACGCGGTGCTGGTCGAGGTGGCGCGGCGCCTGGGCGCGGCGGTGCGCGACAGCGACATGGTGCTGCGCTGGGGCGGCGAGGAATTCATGATCTACGCGCCGGGCGCCGACCAGGAGCACGTCGCCGCCCTGGTCCGCCGCGTGCTGGACACCATCGGCTCGGCCCCGGTCGAGGCCGAGACCTGCCAGGTGCCGGTCACCGTGAGCGCCGGCGTGGTGTGGCTGCCGCTGCCCGGCGCCGGCGAGGACCTGGACTGGCAGCGCGCCATCCGCCTGGCCGACTGGGCGCTCTACCAGGGCAAGGCCCAGGGCCGCAACCAGGCGCGCATCCTCACCCGCCTGCACGCGCCGGCCGGCGAGGTGCTGGCGCAACTCGAAGGCGCCAAGGACGCGGCGGCCGAGGGCCTGGTCGAGCTCGAACGGGTCGACGGCCCGCCCCGCGTCGGCTCATGAGGCCTCGTACCAGCGCGCCTTGCCCAGCATGACCTGATGGTGGCCGCAGCCGCCCGGGATCATCGGGAAGCAGTTCTCGGCCTGCTCCACCGCGACGTCCAGGAAGAACGGGCCCGCTGAATCCAGGCACTCGGCGATCGCGGCATCCAGCTCGGCGGCGCGCTCGACGCGGCGCGCCCGCCAGCCGAAGGCGCGCGCCAGCGCGACGAAATCGGGCAAGGCTTTCGGATAGCTGTGGCTGTAGCGCGCGCCGTGGTGCAGCTCCTGCCACTGGCGCACCATGCCCATGCAGCCGTTGTTCGAAAGGATCACCTTCACCGGACAGCGGTGCTGCACCGCCGTCGACAGTTCCTGGATGTTCATCATGATCGAGGCGTCGCCGCTGATGCAGGCCACCAGCGCTTCCGGGTGCGCGACCTGGGCCCCGATCGCGGCCGGCAGGCCGTAGCCCATGGTCCCCGCGCCGCCCGAGGTCAGCCAGCGGCGCGGCGCCTCGAAACGTAAAAACTGCGCCGCCCACATCTGGTGCTGGCCGACGTCGGTCGAGACGATCGCATCGCGCGCGGCCAGCGGCCCGGACAATGCCTGCATCAGGCGCTGCGGCGCGATCGCCTCACCGTGTTCCTCGAAAGCCAGGCAGCGCGCGGCGCGCCACTGCGCGATGCGGCGCCACCATGGCAACGTCAGGCCCGGATCCGGCGCCAGCGCCTCGACCCGGCGCACCAGCGCGGCCAGCACGGCGCCGGCATCGCCCACCAGGCGCACGTCGGTGCGCACCACCTTGCCGATGCTCGCCGGATCGATGTCGACGTGGATCACGCGCGCCTGCGGACAGAAGTGATCCAGCTTGCCGGTGACGCGGTCGTCGAAGCGCGCGCCGGCGCAGATCACCAGGTCGGCTTCGTGCATGGCCAGGTTGGCTTCCAGGGTGCCGTGCATGCCCAGCATGCCCAGCCACTGGGGACTGGAGGCCGGGAAGGCGCCCAGGCCCATCAGGGTCAGGGTGCAGGGCGCATTCTTCATGCGCACCAGCGAAGCGAAGGCGGCGCAGGCCTGCGGCCCGGCGTTGACCAGGCCTCCGCCGCCGTAGAACACCGGACGGCGCGCGGCGTGGATCAGCGCCGCGGCCGCGTCCAGCGCAGCTTCTGGCGGCGCCGGCAAGCTCACCTCCGGGCCGGCCGCCACCGCATGGCGCGGCGCCGGCTGCGCCTGGACATCCTTGGGCAGGTCGACCAGCACCGGCCCCGGCCTGCCGCCCGTCGCCTCGCGGATCGCGCGCAGCACGGTGGGCGCAATCCCGGCCACCCCGCGCACCTGCGCATTCCACTTGGTGACGGGGCGCGAGATGCCGAGCGCGTCGCATTCCTGGAAGGCGTCGGTGCCGATCGAGGCGGTCTGCACCTGGCCGCTGATGCACAGGATGGGAATCGAATCGCTCAGGGCGTCGAGCAGGCCCGAGGTGGTGTTGGCCATGCCGGGCCCGGAAGTCACGAAGACCACGCCCAGGCGCCCGGTGGAGCGCGCATAGCCTTCGGCGGCGTGGACGGCGGCCTGCTCGTGGCGCACCAGTACGTGGCGCAGGCGGAGCTCCTGCTGGAGCGCGTCGTACAGGGGCAGCACGGCGCCGCCGGGGTAGCCAAAGACGGTGTCGACGCCGGCCTGCACCAGCAGGTCCAGCAGCAGGCCGGCGCCGGTGAGCGTGGGAGAAGTGGAAGCGTCGGCAGGGTCTGGGGCGGCAAGGGTATCCATGCCTGAAATGGTATTCACTTCACACCTGAAAGTGCTTCATAATCATGCATCATTTCAGGCCAAATAGTGAAAGGCTTTCCGTGGAAGACGACAAGGACAGAAAGATTTTCGACGCGGCCGACCGCGCGATCCTGGCCATCCTGCTGAAGGACTCGCGCACGCCGCTACAGGAGATCGGCGCCGCCGTCGGGCTGTCGACCACCTCGTGCTGGAACCGGATCAAGCGCATGGGCGACACCGGCCTGCTGCAAGCTTATACGGTGAAGGTCGACCTGGCCCACCTGGGCTACCACGACACCGTCATCGTCCAGGTCACCCTGGACAGCCACAGCGAGGAGACACTGTACGAGTTCGGACGCGCGCTGGAGTCGATTCCGGAAGTGCTGGAGGCCAGCCTGATCTCGGGCGACTATGATTACTTCGTGCGCATCGCGGTCAAGGGCACGCGCGACTACGAGCGCCTGCTGCGCGAGCGGCTGTATAAGATCCCGGGCATCCGCCACAGCAAGTCGAGCTTCGTGCTGCGCACCCTGAAGCGCACCGACACGCCCCTGCCCGGCTGACGAGCATCCACGAAGGAGACAGAAGGAGACAGCATGTTTGACCACGTCAAGATCGGCGTCAGCGACTTCGCCGCCAGCAGGGACTTCTATGCAAAGGTGCTTGCGCCGCTGGGCATCGCCATCGTCGCGGAGGGCGAGCCGTCCTACGGCGTCGAACTGTGCGGCGACGGCCCGGTATCCTTCTGCCTGTTCCAGGCCACCGAAAAGCCGGCCCACCTGCACCTGGCCTTCGCGGCCGCCACCCGCGCCCAGGTCGACGCCTTCCACCGCGCGGCACTGGACGCGGGCGCCAGGGACAACGGCGCGCCCGGCCTGCGTCCGCAATACAACGCGACCTATTACGCAGCCTTCGTGATCGATCCGGATGGACACAACATCGAAGCGGTGACCCACGCCCCTGCTGCCTGAACCCGCAC